>PFNE01000016.1 GCA_002791835.1 Alphaproteobacteria bacterium CG_4_10_14_0_8_um_filter_37_21
TAATGTTTAATAAACTATCTCTTAATTTTGCTGCTTTCCTGTCCGAACAACCAGGACCACCTCAGTATTTAGGGGTGGCTGGTGGCAGAACTTTCAAAAGGGAAGTTTATTCTCGGTGACATGTTTCCTCAAACGCAGACATGAATTAAGACGCGCAATCCACTTGAATTTATGTTAGTTTAAAAGATTACTTAACATATTTAAGTAAGGCGATTTTAGCTGAGGTTTTTTCATCATTGTTATAAACAGCAGAGTGAACTTGGCCAATGTTTATAAAAAAGATTGTTTAAGCATTAAAAAAACTACTGTAAACACAGTAGTTTTTTTAATGTAGAGTGATGATTATTATTATTTTCTAGCTTTTCTATAAGCACATCTTTCACTAAGGCTCATTTTTTTAACTGCTTCTTGAGCTAATTCTGCTGCTGCATTTGCTTCTGCTTGTTGACGACGTGCTTCTTCTGCTGCTGCATTTGCTTCTGCTTGTTGACGACGTGCGTCTTCTGTTCTTGCATCTGCTTCTGGTGCGGCGCGACCATCATCAGGTTGTGCTCTACTTTCTTCTGCTCGAGCATCTGCTTGACGACGCGCTTCTGCTTCTGCGCCACCATCAGCGTTAGCTGCACCCCAATGAGGTAGCTCTATTATATTACCCAGTGCACGCTCAGCTGCGATCAAGGCTCTTCTCTTACTCTTAGAAGTCTGGGTTCCTAAGGTGCCACCATCTGTAACACGATCAGCCTCATTTCGAGCAAAATGATAAGGCGCTCCTATTGCCGCACGTATACGCGCCTGCAAGTCAGTCGTGCGATTACCCGCATCGTACTCCGCCTTTAAATCTTTTAAAATTCGAGTATATGCATCAGTTTGCGCATTAACATTTCGTACATCTTCACCGTCAGGAGCTACATTTCCATTGGCCTCCCAATTATCCTGCCTTGCACGACCATGAGAATCCTCAGAACCCATTACTGTGCTATTCATGCTTCCCATGCAAAAACATGCTGCAGATAGCAATAATGTTGATACAAATTTATTCTTTTTCATAAGTTTTTCCCTTTTTAAAAGATTGTTTGCGCTTATACTTAAGCGCCATGTTCATACTTACAGTGTACGGTGTAAAAATTAACAAAAAGTAAACAAATGAAAAAAAGTATGGTCTGAGTAAGTATATTCAAACAGGGCGTTACAGCAATGTTTTTAAATCATAAAAAGGATTCATAGAAACCTCATCTTCTTCATAAACAGATAGATTCTGATCGTCTAAAAACAAATCTGTTGCAAGATAAAAATATTGAGAGACTATTTCACCAAAATCAACAGAACCTTGTTCCATAATTTCAAAATCCATATCATCAAAATCTAAGGATTCAGGTTCAGCCTTGCACAAAAGAAGATCAATATTTTCTTGTAGTGTTTCAATATTTTCCTCAACGTGCTTTATATATTCTGCTGATAAAATGCCGTGAAAAATATAAGCTTTATCATCATTTTTACGCTCTGAAATAAGACCTTTTAAAGATATACTTTTAATTGCATGAAAAGAAAAGCGCTTTGCAAGGGCCTTGCATTCATGAGCCTTTGCTTGAATTTCAATCTTTCCAGCATTTTTACTAAGCTGAACTTTAACGTCTAAGGGGCGTGAGAACTCTGTCATTTTTTTATGCCTTAAGATAAGTTAACAGATTTTTCTGCTGCATCTTTCGAACTGTCACCCCTGGGTAAGTTCATATACAACAGTAAAGGGGACGCTAAGCAAATAGAGGAGAAGGACCCCACTGTAATACCAATAATTATGGGAAAGCTAAAGGCAGAAATCACAGGGCCTGCCATAAAATAAAGCGCTGTTAAGGCTATTAATGTTGTGGTTGCTGTCATCATGGTGCGCGATAAAGTTTCGTTCAAGCTTTTGTTAATAATATCGCACAGTTCAAGTTTTTTAAATTTACGTAGATTTTCACGAATTCTATCGAATATAACAATTGTGTCATTAATAGAGTACCCTGCCGTTATTAAAATAGCGATAACAGACGTTTCATTGAATTCTAACCCTGCCCAAGAAAACAAGGCAAGCAAAGCTAAACAATCGTGTGCCAAAGCAACAATTGCACAAGCTGCGAACTGCCATTCAAAACGAATAGCTATATAAATAAGCATAGCAGCTAAAGCCAAGCCCACAGCTTTTAGCGCATTTTGCACCATTTCGCCACCAACCTTAGGGCCAACAGTTGCTACTTTTCTGTATTCATGATCAGCGCCCAGTACCGCTTTAATTTTTTCAATAGCATTTCCTTGCGCGCTGTCATCACCATCTTGAAGTTCAACCTTGACCATTAAATCTTTTGGGGTTCCTATTTCTTGAATAACAACCTCTCCCAAGTTTAGGTGGTTAAGATTGTCACGAAGAGAGGTTAAATTGGGTTCTTTATCCATATGAACCTCTAAAACATGGCCGCCCTTAAAATCAACACCAAAGTTCAGGCCGTTAAAATAACCGGATGTACCCAAAACAGCTAAAATGGTTGCTAAGAAAAACGTAATAAATCGTCTGCCAACAAAATCTATTTTTGTATTATGTGGAACAAGTTGTAATGCCATGATAAAAACCTTTAAATAGGGAGTTTTGTTAAGTTTTTCTTATTGCGTACCCAAAGGTAGATAATAAACTTGGTTAGTGATAGTGCCGTAAATAGGGAAATTAAAATACCCAAAGCTAAAGTAACAGCAAACCCTTTAATTGGACCTGATCCAAATTCAAATAACACAGCGGCCCCCAGTAAGGTTGTAAAGTTGGAATCTAAAATAGTTGTCATCGCACGCTTATAACCTGCTTGAATGGCGACCATAACTTTAACGCCTGTTCTAAGTTCTTCCTTAATGCGTTCATAAATAAGCACGTTTGCATCAACAGCCATACCAATTGTTAGGGCAATACCGGCAATACCTGGAAGTGTTAAGGTTGCTTGCAAAATTGAAAGCCCTGCAAACAGCAGTATAATATTAAATGTTAAAGCAATATTAGCGATTGCACCAAACAAAGAATAAGACAAAATCATAAAGATAGAAACCAACACAAAAGCGATACCGACACCCTGTTTGCCATGTTGAATAGAATCGGCGCCAAGGCTTGGCCCCACAGTAGATTCTTCAACAACTTTTAGTGGCGCTGGAAGAGACCCAGCCCGTAGCAATACAGATAGTTCGTTGGCTTCCTTATAAGTAAAACGACCAGATATTTGGGCATTACCGCCAGTAATTGGTTCATTAAAGACAGGTGCACTAATGACGGTGTCATCTAAAACCATTGCAAATTGGCGATTGACATTGTTTTTTGAAATTTCTGCAAAAGCACGTGTACCCTTAGAATCAAACTGAATGCTAACAGCAGGTTGGCCCGACCTTGGGTCATCTGTGATGCGTGCATCCACAAGTTGATCGCCTGTTAATTTGACCTCTGTACGGACAGCAATAAAATATTTGTTTCCTTTGTGATCTGTCGTTGTTAAGTACTGTGAACCTTGTGGCGCTACACCCATGGGCTTGCCATCTTCTGTTGCCATTACGTTTTGTGCGTTATTGTCAACAAGTCTAAATGTTAATTTCGCTGTTTTACCAATCATGCGTTTAACTTCAGCAGGATCTTCGACACCGGGAAGTTGAACAATAATGCGATCATTACCCTGTCGTTGGATATTTGGTTCTTTCGTACCTGATTCATCAACGCGACGGCGGACAACTTCAATAGATTGTTCGATGATTTGCTTGTTGCGCTTTTCTAAAGCGTCTTCTTTAAAAGATACATCAATATTACCGTTAGACATATCTTGAACTGTAATATCTGAATCAAGCTTGCTAATTGCTTTTTTAGCTTTTGCAAAAGAATGAGGTTCTAGAAGTGTTAAGGCTACATTTCCTTTGCCTTTTGTTGCTAGCTTTAGATTCGTATAACCAATTTGTTCTTTTCTAAGCGTGCTTCTAACCTCGTCTTTAATATGGCCTAAGTAATCGTTATGCGCAGATTTTAAGTCAACTTCTAGCTGAATGTGGGAGCCACCACGCAATTCGAGCCCTAAATTTACTGTGTTTTGTAAAAATGAGGGTAATTTTGCGATTGTTGCTTGATCCAACACATTGGGTAGTGCAAAAAGAAGCCCTAGTAAGCATGTGCCAAAGATTGTAAATAGCTTCATTTTAGAAAGTTGTACCATTGTATAAACCCTTAAATAGTTTAAGATTCTTTTTCTGTTGTACGTGTTTTTGTTGTTTTGACAGCTGCATTTTTAGCCGTTTCCGTGTTTGTTGCCGCTGACTTTTTAGAAATTTGTTGCATTACTTTCTTTTCAGTCGATTCAACAAAGCGTGTTACAGCTGACTTTATAATACGAATACTCACACCTTTTGCAATATCTAGAACAAACATATCGTTTTCTATTTTTGAAATGGTGCCAACAATACCACCATTAGTGATTACTTCTGCACCAGGTGCTAACGCTGCGATTTTTCGCTCATGCTCTTTTCTTTTTTTCTGCTCTGGCCTAAACATTAAAAAGTACATAACCGCACCAATTAAAACTAAAGGTACGAATTGCATAAAAGGGGAAGCAGAAGCTGCTGCACCATCAGCGTAAGCTGCAGTAATAAAAAACATATATATAAAACCTATAAAAACTTAATCAATTCTTATTGTATCTACTTTTTTCAATGCGCGCAATATTTAACTATTTGGTAAAATCAATACAGCTATACAGGAAGGATGATTTTGCAATTACTATAAATAAACATGAGTAACATATGTGCTATTTCTTAAGCAGGTTTAAATTATTGCCAACATTTCTCTTTGTATCAGAAAATAAAATCATTTATCCATAGAAAATATCTTATCTTGTAACGTCAACGGACCTGTTGCTTTAGTAAAATTTTTAAATGCCAATGGAAATTCGCCAGATATGAACAATAAACTATACGTTTTTGTAAGATGGCCGATTTAAACTTGTTCTTAAGACAAGATTAACTTTTTAACTATATGCTATTAACAGAGGGCCACTGATTTGGTGGAGGAGGAATTAAGTGTGATTCCTTGGCGGCAGTCATACCCACAGGGTAATGTGGGAATAATGCCCTCTATCCTAGGGCCGGTATACTAAACTCTGATATCGAGTACAGTATACAGGTTTTGCGTGAGGTGAGTAAATCACTTAAACGCCGTGGTACTTATTAATTCTTTGTTAAGGATTTTTAAGGATGCGGGGAGATTGCAGCTTTGTGGTGGAGGAGGCGGAGGCACGGAATTTGTGGGAACTTGCGGAGGCCCATCAGACAGACAAAGTATCCGGATTTTATTCAAGATCAAAAAATACATATATTTGATATGACCTACCATACTGTATATCATGTAAACTGAAAAACGGTAATAAACAGGTTGAATTTAAACTATACCGTTCTCGTTTCTGTTGCTTATATTAAGAAGCTGCTCATAATATTCTTGCTCATCTAGGGGGAATTTTAGTACAGTATTTCAGTATGTAGGGAATTTTTTGTAGAAACGATAATGATGTTATCAAGATTATTAGGTTTTATGTCTGCCGATATGGCTATTGATTTGGGTACTGCCAATACATTGGTGTATGTAAAAGGGCGTGGAATTGTTTTAAACGAACCATCTGTTGTCGCTATATCAAGTTATAAAGGCAAGCAGCAAGTTTTGGCTGTTGGTGAAGAAGCTAAGTTAATGTTAGGTAGAACGCCTGGCAATATTAAAGCAATTCGACCATTACGTGACGGTGTTATTGCTGATTTTGAAGTTGCTGAAGAAATGATCAAGCATTTTATTCAAAAAGTTCATAACCGTCGTGGTTTTGCAGCACCGCAAATTGTAATTTGCGTGCCCTCAGGTTCAACGGCTGTTGAACGTCGTGCTATTCAAGAAGCTGCTGAAAGTGCTGGTGGTCGTAAGGCATATTTAATTGAAGAACCTATGGCTGCAGCAATTGGTGCTGGCATGCCTGTTACAGAACCAACAGGTTCTATGGTTGTTGATATTGGTGGCGGCACAACAGAAGTTGCCGTCCTGTCACTAGGTGGTATTGTTTATTCCTGCTCTGTTCGTGTGGGTGGTGATAAAATGGATGATGCTATTACGCACTATATTCGCAAAAACCATAACCTGCTTATTGGTGAATCTACAGCAGAACGTATTAAAAAAGAAATTGGGTCAGCAATTATTAAGCCAGATAGTGATGATATTAAAATGTCTATCAAGGGTCGTAGCCTTATTAATGGTATTCCACAAGAAATTGAAATTACACAAAAGCAAATTGCACATTCTTTAAACGATGTTGTCGCACAAATTGCAGAGGGTGTAAAAAATGCCTTAGAAAATACAGAGCCAGAACTATCTGCTGATATCGTTGATCGCGGTATTGTGATGACGGGGGGCGGATCCCTTCTTGCAAACTTGCATCAAGTTATTGCAGAAGTTACTGGTGTTCCAGTTTTTCTAGCGGAAAATCCGCTGCATTGCGTTGTTCTTGGAACAGGTCGTGCCCTAGAAGAAATGAAAACATTAAAGTCTGTTTTTGCAAATAATTATTAAGGTAAAGGTCGTTTGCTATGGTAAAAATATATACCCGTTCTATCGCTTTTATTTGTATATTACTAGCGTCTTTTTGCCACGTAGATGCGGCTAAAAAAAAGCGTCAGAGTGTAAAGCGCCATGCTATAGCAAGCACAAACACTGTGCAAAAGCTCACGCCCGATCAACATGGTTTAGCTATACCTTATGCTTATTTGATGGATGCTGAAACAGGAACAGTTTTGTATGAACGTCAGGCAGATGTTAAAATGTCTCCAGCCTCTATGACGAAAATTTTAACGGCTTACATTGTGATGGATAAAATAAAGCAGGGAGCACTTCAGGAAGATCAATTATTGACCGTAAGCAAAAAAGCATTTCGCCGTGAGGGCACAACGATGTTTTTAAACTTGGGGCAACAGGTTTCAGTTGTTGACCTGCTTAAGGGATTGATTATCCATTCTGGAAATGATGCTGCTGTTGTTTTAGCAGAAGCGCTTGCTGGCACAGAAGAAAATTTTTCCAATATGATGAATATGTATGCTGAAAAATTGGGGATGCAAAATACACATTTTCTGAATGCAAGCGGCATACCCGCTGATGGACACTATACAACAGCACATGACCTAGCAATTGTTGCCCATCGTGTCTATAAAGATTTTCCAAAATATTTTCCTTTATGGGGGACGCAAGAATATCAGTTTAATGGCGTCAACCAGGTCAATAAAAATTCATTGCTTTCAAAAAATATTGGTTGCGATGGCATGAAAACAGGCCGTGGTGAAAATAAACGCTGTGGTATGGTTGGCACGTGCGTTAAAAATGGCAGAAGACTTATTGCAGTGGTTAATGATTTGCAATCAGAAACAGAGCGCGAGCTTCAAATATTGGCACTTATTAATCATGGGTTCACAGCTTGTAAAAACTATTTTTTTTTTAAAGAAAAGCACATAGTTGATCGTATACCAGTATGGCATGGAAAGAAATCACATATACGTATTGGCTTTAAGGATAAAGTTATATTTACAAATAAACATACAAACACTGATGATGTGAAAATTGATTTCTCTTATGAAAAATCGTTTAAAGCACCAGTTGAAAAAGGCCAAATAATAGGTAAAATGAGTGTTACTTTTCCGGATGATAAAACTGTTTATCAAAAAGATATTGAAACATTAGAAGCTGTTGAAAAAACTAATATATTTGGACGTTTTTACGATGGCATTATTTACCTTTTTGGTGGTCGTAACTATTGTGATGATCGACAAAAAATAAAACCATTTCCTGGTTTAAGGCCAGCAGAAGCTTAAACAATTTTAGGAGAGTAGGTACGTTATGAAGTTTCTAGATGAAGCAAAAATTTTTATTCAATCAGGTGATGGTGGTGCAGGTTGTATTAGTTTTCGTCGTGAAAAATTTGTTGAATTTGGTGGGCCTGATGGTGGTAACGGTGGTAAAGGTGGAGATGTATGGGTAGAAGTTGTTGATACGTTAAATACTTTAATTGATTACAGGTATCAACAACATTTTAAAGCCGAAAAAGGTCAGCATGGAATGGGCCGTATGCGCACGGGGCGCAATGGCAAAGATATCATTTTAAGGCTACCCGTTGGGACACAAGTTTTTACCGACGACAGAGAAACCCTTTTGTATGATTTTACCAAAGTTGGTGAGCGTGTGCGCTTAATTAGAGGTGGTGATGGTGGTTTTGGAAATGAAACCTATAAAACATCAACAAATCAAGCGCCTACAAAAGCAACACCAGGTTGGCCAGGTTCTGAACAGTGGATATGGTTAAAGTTAAAATTAATTGCAGACGTTGGTTTAGTTGGTTTGCCTAATGCAGGAAAATCTACTTTCCTATCATCGGTGACGCGTGCAAAGCCAAAAATTGCTAACTACCCTTTTACCACCCTAAACCCACAGTTGGGTGTTGTGTATATACATGAAGAAGAATTCGTTGTTGCCGATTTACCAGGTTTAATTGAAGATGCGCATAAGGGAACAGGTCTTGGTCACAGATTTTTAGGGCATGTAGAACGATGCCGTGTGATTATTCACGTGTTAGATGGAACATCTAATGATATTAAAAAAGATTATGATTCAATTCGTAAAGAACTAACACTGTATGATGCCGGTCTTGAAGATAAAAAAGAATTAATTGCCTTAAATAAATGTGATTGTTTAGATGAAGAGCTTATTGAAGCACAAATTTCAGAACTTGGCGTTGACCGAAAAAGTGTATTTCCTATTTCAGCAGCAGCCCAACAAGGTTTGCAGCCCTTGTTAAGTAAAACGCTGACATACATCAAGGATGAAGAGTATGAAGCGTTTTAAGAAACTTTTTAAGGTTGCTTTTTGTACCTATGTTTTCTTATTTATATGTGATCACTTTTTTTTATTATACATGAACGATAAAACTGTTATGAAAAGTTATTACTCAGATCATAAAGAAAAAAAGGGTAAACCGCATCCACCTGTTTATTTAGTGTCGTATGCTGGTGGGAAATCAGTATTTTTTAAAAATCAAAATGCCCAGGCAATTAGTGCCGTTAATAACGGTATTGATTATATGATGATGTATAAGAAGACACATTTTGATGCAGACTTTTTATCAAAAAATAATCATATTTTAGATCATAAATATGGTGATGGATATTGGATATGGAAACCATATTGCATCTTAAAAGCAATGGACGCTGCCCCAGAAGATAGTATTATTCTTTATGCAGATTCTTCGGTGGTTTTTAAAAAACCGATCACACGTTTTATAGAAATCTTAGAACAAAAAGATGTTTTGGTTTTGCTTGATGGTACACATAGAAAAAATGAAGTTCCTAAAGCCATTACCCGTATTACAAAAGATAATGTGGAACACTTTAATTTAAATTATGAACAATTTAAAAATGTTGATAATTTATGGGCTTGTTTTGTTGCTGTTAAAAATAATAAAGTTGGGCGTGCTTTCGTGAAGCAATGGTTACAAAATTGTGAGGATAATTTGATTAAAAGTATTCATAGTTCAGACCAATCTATGCTAATTATTGCAACACAGCAAAAAAAGGACAATATATATATTATGGATACAGATGAAGCCTTTCAGACCATTAAGCAAGTTCACAGACATCCAGATGAAGAAAAAACATCTATGTTGCCCTTTATGGTTTCATCTAAAACTTGGTCAAAATTTTCAAAATGGGGTTACAATTTGTCGCTTATTAGAAATTTTGTTAGTAGTGTGCAAGATTATGCACAACAATCTATCACTATTGGATGGTTGCAGAAAAAGGGTATTTTGTAGACCTTTTTAGCGCTAGCTAAAAATCACGAACCTACATCAAGGATGCAGGTTATGAAAAGTATTAAAAATATAGATCAGCATTTGAAATGATGTTCATTCTAATAAAATAAAAATGTCTTTAGTATATGATGAACAAGCAAAACAATAGTCAAAAAGAAATAACAGAAACGTGGTCGTTAGATAGTGTAAAAGCTATTATTGTCGGTTCTTTTGCAACCATGTTTGAGTGGTATGACTATGCCTTATATGGGTATTTTTCACCAATAATTGCTAAATTATTTTTCCCAGCAGCAGATCCCTATTCTTCCATTATGATGACATTTGCAGTTTTTGCTGTTAGCTTTTTGATACGCCCCTTGGGGGCAATAGTTTTTGGTTATATTGGTGATCAGCTAGGTAGACGCTACGCATTGTCTTTGTCTGTTGTGTTAATGGCTTTTCCAACGGCTCTTATTGGTTTGTTGCCTACATATAATGATGTGGGTTTGCTTGCGCCTATTTTGCTTATTATATTGCGTTTGATACAAGGCTTGGCTGTTGGCGGAAATTATGGCGGTGCTTTTGTGTATGTTATTGAACATGCGCCAAAGAATAAAAAGGGACTAGCTGGAAGTTGCTTAATGGTTGGTACAATTGGTGGTATTTTATTGGGGTCTGCGACATCATCTGTTTTTACCTGGGCACTAACACAGGAATCTTTACTGTTATGGGGATGGCGCCTTCCCTTTGTTTTTGGATTATTTGCAACTGTTGCAGGTTGGTATATAAAAAAAAGCATACCAGAAACAGCATCTTTTAAAGCAAACAGTACAACACAAACTGGTTTTCAGAAATTACCAATTATCGATATTTTAAAACACTATAAAAGACAGGTGTTTTTTTCAATTTTGTCCATTTTGCCTGATGTGATTGGTATTTATACCATGTTCTTTTTTATGACGACATATTTAACTGAAATTATTGGCTGGAAAGCTAATGTGGCGTTGACAATGAATACGGTGAACTTAGGTGTTATGGTTGTGCTGATTCCGTTTTTTGGGTATTTATCAGATTATATTGGTGGCCGTAAAATAATGAAAGCTGTCTCTATTAGTTTTGTGCTATGTGCCGTACCGTGCTTTTTAATGTTAAGCCAAAGTGATGGTGGTGTTTTAGCCGTATTCGCCCAAACCGTTTTTGCTATTTCAATTGCGGCGTATTATGGGGCGATGCCAGCAACAATAGTGATGATATTCCCCGCAAAAATACGGTACTCAGCTTCGGCATTTTCATTTAATGTTGCAGCTGCCCTGTTTGGTGGCACAGCGCCATGGATTTGCACATTTTTGATTAAGCATATGAATATATTAATTGCCCCAGCATTCTATCTTGTTTTAACTGGAATTGTATCTTTTTTAGCCCTTATGAAGTTGAAGAAATAGACAATTAATTTACTTATCTTGAAAGTGTGCATATTAAGTTGACCTACTTATGTTTTTTTTTGCTATAATACGATATATTATTTAACTATATTTAATTTATGCGTTTTTTACTTCTTCTATTAATAAACATCACATGTGTTAACTGTGCAACACTGCAGAATACTGTGTCAGAAATTAGAGCGATCGCCACAGCGCGTGCCCAATTTAATGAAGACTGGGTGAGATATGTTAATGAAGGTCGTTTTAATCAAGATGCTACTGAAATTGATTCAAAAGAAGAGAGAGCAAAGCTTTATATAGAAACATTTTCAAATAAGTCAGAAAAAAAATTACTTGCTATCCTTTTACCAGGAATGTGCGCTTTATTTATTGAAGATGCAAAACTGTATAATAATGTTATCAGTCTAATTGATAGTCACAGAAATTCTGATAATTTTTCAGACTGTTTATATGCATATTTGCACCTTCTTTATTGTAACGCGCCTACAGAAATATATGAGATGGATAAAGAAGTTAAAGAAAAACTATGGTTTTCCTCCATGCGCAAAAAGTTGACCCCATATGTTAAAAGTTCAACAGGCTTTATTGAACAGCTGTTTCACAATCAAGGCGGGCGCTGGGTACTTAATGTAGAAAAACTGGTGCTGTAGGAAGGTTCATTAAGAAGAAATTTGCGGAGAGTACAATTATCGTTGTTTGACAAAGTGCAAGCTAATAAACAGAATCAGCATTCGAAAGAATGTTTTGCGTCTTTCTGTGCAGCAATTCAGCAAGAAGTTATCAATACAGTCCAGGACAACCCCTATGCAACTTGCTGCCACACATATAATAAATTTTTTGAAAAATTTGATGATGTTAGATTTCGCATGCTTCTTTCTAATACGGTTATTTTCGAATGCTGGTTTAATAAGAACTTTAATCCAGTACTAAAAGAAATGGAAGCTGCTTGTATAGATGGTAAAAAATGGCGGAAAATTATTGAGGGTGCTGAACCCGTCATTAACAGTTATCAAACAGCTTGTTGCGCTGAATGGCAAAAATATCAGGACTCCTTAAAAAAAGAAAAAAAACAAACACGTAAACAAAATGCAAAATTGCATACCAAGGGGGAAGGTGCAGCATGTGCAAAACCTTCATCCGTCACACAAAACGAGGATGCCTCTGCTGTACCTTTATCCGTCACAAAAATAGAAGCACAAGAAGTTCTAAATAGTCCGGCTGCCCAAGCAACGTCAAAAGATTCAGCTGAAGACGATATTCTGTCTTTTGAAATTTACTCTTCTCCTAGCAATGAAGAAGAGGAAGATGCCCCTAATCCTGAGTTAGGTTCAGTGGAGCAGCAGGAACAGCCATCCTTTTTGCAGTATGCAAGCGCTTCCATTAGCAATGAAGAAGAGGAAGATACCGCTTATCCTGAATTAGGTTTAGTGGAGCAGGTGGAACAACCATCATTTTTGCAGTATACAAGCGCTTCGATGATATTTGAAACTAAAGGGCCTGTGGATTATGATAAATTCATGAAACAACTTAAAAAAGACTTTAAAGGCAATATATGGCGTAGGTCTGATGAAAAAAAGAATTCACGACTCGTGAAAGTTATTTTTCCGGTATCTACTGATATTAATTTATGTGCCTGCGCTAAGTATGATTTACCTCATGGTTCTCAATTATTAAAAACGTGGCCACAATGGCGCGATTCATTTAAAAATATGTTTTTAAGTTTAGAAAAAGACTTACATGTATCTACCCCGATGAAGCTAAAGAAATAAGACTTTGGTTATGGTGCAACATATGGATAATGATTTCACCTATCACTTAATTGGCTAAAAAAATAAGACATTTCTATTCGAAGACATTGCACACACGCTGTTTAAGTGATGCCTGTTTTTACATCCAATATTTGTACATTATATAACTGCATTCTTCTGCATATTGGTATTCACACATCATGATACAGACAGCCATAAGCCCTTATAGATTAGAAGGGGTTGGTCTTTATGTTTCTGATTTAAATGGGGGTGCAGCTATAAGGTGTGAAATTTTAGCTATTCTTGCTTTATATGGGGCTATGAGGGCGAACAGTAAACTGAATCAAGTATGAGTTTCTATAATAACGTAGGCAATGGCATACGGGGGTTCATCACTTAATGACAGGTGAATACTATGTTGCTGTCCGCTGCATTGTTTTTCTAAAACCAATAAGCCATTGCCAGAAATATTGAATAGTGGTTTACCAAGACTGTTATTTGAAATTTCCATATCATGCCACTGCATATTGTAGGAACCACCAAGCGCTTTAATAAAAGCCTCTTTAGCGGCGAATATCTTGGCATAGGCACTGATGGGGTTTTTACGTGTATTAGCTTTTTTTTGTTCTGCGTTTGTGAAAATCTTATCAATGAAATGCTCTTGATGACGGTCTAATAACTTTTGAATACGTCGTATATCAACAATATCTGTACCGATTCCAATAATCATTTTTTTTCTTAATAAGGGCCATACATACTATTATATCGATTTTTAGTTAATAATCCCAGTTACGCATGTAAATTTAGAATAATGGGCGCTTACTTAGGGTGAACCTGTGCACCTAAAAACAGGCAATTATCAGCCCGCAGCATTTTTTATGTGTGCGATATGTTGTTATGAATATTCATGATTTAAACGTATTCTTCTTGCCAGTATTGTGCTATGTAACAGAAGTGTCGTAGGTAATAAAAAAGCCCCCTAAAAATAGGAGGCTTTTTTATAAAGTTAAGTTAAGGATGTTATCCTTGACGTGCTTTAAAACGTGGGTTTTCTTTGTTAATAACGTAAATACGGCCTTTACGACGCACAACTTTACAAGCCTTATGACGGCTTTTTAATGTTTTAATAGAGTTTGCAACTTTCATTATTTACCCTTTCTTTTTTGTAGAAAAATCTAGTTTTTCACGGATTCTAGCGCTCTTACCTGTACGGTCGCGTAGATAATATAATTTTGCACGGCGAACAATACCGCGACGTACAACCTCAACACGTACGTTAGGAGAATGTAGTGAGAATAGACGTTCAACACCTTCTCCATTAGAAATTTTACGTACACGGAACGTAGAACTTAAACCACTATTTTTACGCCCTAAAACAACACCTTCATAAGGCTGTTCACGTTCACGGTTGCCTTCTTTAACTTTTACATTCACACGAACAGTGTCACCTGCTTTAAAATCAGGTACTGTTTTACCTTGTGTCAATTTTGTGACTTGTTCTGCTTCCAATTGTTGGATCAAGTTCATATTATCCTCCGGTTCCTGGTTTCTTAACGAATACATCCAGGGTTGTTTTTTTTATAAATTTCCCATAAGTCTGGGCGATTTTTTTGTGTAATTTCACAAGATTGTTGTTCCCTGAAGATACTGATTTTCTGGTGGTTACCAGATACCAGCACTTCTGGAACTTCAATATTATTCCAAACGTATGGTCTAGTATACTGTGAAAATTCCAATAAGTCCAGCTCAAAACTTTCAATTTGTAAAGATTCTTTTGCGCCAACTGCATTGTCTAGCAACCGAACAGTTGCATCTAAGTATACTTGGGCGCCTAACTCTCCGCCAGATAGGATATAGTCACCAATACTCACTTCTTCTAAACCATGATTTTCTTTCCAATAATCAATAACGCGCTGATCTACACCTTCGTATCTGCCGCACAAAATAAGGGCACCATCTGGATATGTGCTTAAATTTTCATGCAAATCATTTTGTTTTAAGGGCTTGCCGCGTGGGCTCATATATATTATTTTACGTTTGCCGTTATTTTGTTTGTGTGCATGTGAAAGGGCATCATGAAGCACATCAGGTTTCATGACCATACCGGCACCCCCGCCAAAAGGTGTGTCATCAACAGCTTTATGATTACCACTTGCAAAATCGCGAATTTGAACAGTATCCAATTTCCATATGCCTTTTTCTAAAGCACGGCCTGGTATCGAAGCGGATAGCCCACCTGGAAACATTTCTGGAAAAAGTGTTAAAACACTTGCATGCCACATTAGCGTAACATCACATATAATAGGGCTAGGGATGCAAATTGAAAGCCAATACGCATACGCATTGCCAGATTGCCGTATTTTTTATTAAAATCGCCACCTTTATACAGGCAAAATAACCCAAACCCTAGGGCTGCAAAAGTCGCTAGAACGGAAATAGCGCACAATACTTTTAACATGAATAAGATCCTTTTCTTTATATGTTAAGAATAAATACACAAAGGCCAAAAGTCAAAAGATGATATATTGCATAAAAGACTTCTTAATTGTGGCATGAACACCTTGACCTTCTTCTAAAGTATCTTCAATATTAAGTCATAATCTATAGAAAGTTATTTTGGTACTCTTATGCAAAAATTTTTTGAATGTGTTCACCCAGAAGGTTGGCGTTTTGTTGGTATTTTTGCCGCCTTTACATTTTTACTGTATTTTATTTCAGTGCCCCTATTTTGGGTTGGCGTTGTTTTAACATTATGGTGCGCTTACTTTTTTAGGGACCCTAAACGTGTGACACCAACCAATTCAAACTTAGTTGTAAGCCCTGCTGACGGTAAAGTTGTCATCGTTAAAAAAATGCTGCCACCTGCAGAATTAGGGTTAGGTGATGATGAACTATATAGAGTGAGTGTTTTCTTAAATGTCTTTGATGTTCATATAAACCGTGTTCCTGTTGCTGGTGTTGTGAAAAGTATTTTGTATCATCCTGGTAAATTCTTAAACGCTAGTTTAGACAAGGCATCTGATGATAATGAGCGTAATGCTGTTGTGTTGGAAACAGATTCAGGACAAAAAGTTTGTGTTATTCAAATTGCAGGTTTGATTGCGCGCCGTATTGTAACATTTGTAAAACAAGAAGATCGCATGAAACCAGGCGAACGTTTTGGTCTAATCCGTTTTGGAAGCCGCGCTGATATTTATTTGCCAAAAGGTGTTGTTCCTAAAGTTATGGTTGGCCAATATATGATTGGTGGAGAATCTATTTTGGCAAATTTAAGCGATACAGATTCTGCATTACCTGATGGTATAGAGCAGTAAACATGTCTTTTTTAAAGGATGACCTTTTAAAAAAAGTAATGAAAAATCGCTTTAAACAGCAACCATTTAAAGACAGAAAACGCATATTCGCAGGGCGTTTTCCTGTATCGTTTAAGGTTAAAAAAACCAGACTTACAGATAAGTCTTTTGTCAGTTTGCTGCCGAATTTAACAACGCTTTTAGGCTTATGTTTTGGTTTAACCGCTGTCCGTTTTGCAATGAATGGTAATTATGAATATGCCGTAATTGTTGTTTTAATTGCGGCAATTTTTGACAGTATGGACGGCCGTATAGCCCGTTATTTTAATTCAACCAGTTTGCTGGGTGCAGAGCTTGATTCTTTTTCAGATTTGGTAACTTTTGGTGTGGCGCCAGCCATGGTACTTTATTACAAAGCTTTGCATCAGTATGATCGCATAGGTTGGATGATCGTCTTGTTTTATGTGTGTTGCATGGCGCTTCGGTTAGCGCGGTTTAACGTTGTGAACCAAGAAGATGATTTGCCAGATTGGCATAGTCAGTTTTTTACGGGAACACCTGCACCTATGTGCGCGTTTTTAAGTTTTTGCCCCCTAATGTTTACCTTTAGTTGTAACCCTTTTTATAAATTGCCCACATATTTTTATGCCTTTATTTTGGTATTTGTTGCCTTATTGGCAGTTAGTCGTATTCCGACATTTTCAATGAAAACAATCACAGTTCAGCGTAAATATATATTGCCAATTTTATTGATTGGTATTTTGGTATTTGGCGCCCTTGTTAGTTATCCTTGGGTCACAATAAGTTTAGGTGGATTTGTTGGGTATTTAGCATTGATTCCCTTTAGTATTAAACATCATAAAAAGTTAAATCCAGGTAGTTCATAAATAAGCGAGGTAGCGTTTTGGATCTTTTTTCTCCGTTAAAGCAGCTGGTCGCGTTAAGTTCTTATACTGAAAAACTTATCTATAAACTAATAGGACCGCGTCTTGTTGATGCTTGGTTGCATGCGCCAATACGCATGGAAAAACGTCGTCTGATAGCCTCTTTAAAAGAATCAAATAGTGGAGAGCTTATCACAATTGGTGTGACGGTATCTTACCATTTGCCGCGCCCTTCAATGCGTGGGCCTTACCGTGTTGTGGTAACAGACGGGGTTGAGCAATTAGAATTAACGTACTTTAAGGCTAATACACAATATTTAAAAAAGATTTTTCCTGCAAATAAACAGCTTTTTCTCTCCGGTCAAATTGAACATCGTGCAGGATTGCTAGATTATAAAATGACGCACCCTGATTTTGTGGGTGAATCCTATCAAGCAAAAGGCTGGATTGGTGATCAGCCTGTTTACCCCTTAACGGCAGGCCTTACCCAAAAATTTATGCGCGGATTTGTGTTGCGCTGCTTGGAAAAAATTGAAGACTTACCAGAGTGGGTGATACCAGAACAATTGAATAAAAACGGGGTTAATTTAACGGGGTTTAAAGATAGTTTATTGCAGCTGCATCAGCATTTTTCACAAAACAGTATTATGGATACGGCTTATAAGCAACGCCTATGTTTTGATGAATTCTTAGCGCATCAATTAGCTTTGATTTTATCGTCCAGAAAAGTTCAGCTTATTGAAGATAATAAGGGTGATCATGCCTTTATGATACGACCATTTGTAAAAGAATTTATTGACAATCTGCCATTTACATTAACCAAAGGTCAGCAAGAAATTTTAGATGTTTTGATGGCAGATTTTAATAAAACGTACCCTATGGTGCGTTTGTTGCAGGGGGATGTTGGTAGCGGTAAAACGATTGTCGCCATTCTTGCTTTGTTAGATCAAATTGATAAAGGCGGTCAAACGGCATTTTTGTCGCCTACAGGTATTTTAACCAAACAACATTTTGAGACTATTAAAGCGATGGTTGGTGATCGTATTTGTGTGGAAATATTAACGTCAGCTGCAACGGCAAAGCAAAAACGCTTAATATTAGAGCGTTTAAAAAATGGTGAAATTGATTTAATTGTTGGAACGCACGCTATTATTCAAGACTCTGTTCAATTTAAAAATTTAACGTTTTGTGTGATTGATGAACAGCATCGCTTTGGTGTTGAACAGCGTGTTGCCTTAAGTAAAAAGGGTGATCATGTTCATTTGCTATCGATGACGGCAACCCCAATTCCGCGCACCCTAACCTTGGCTTGTTATGGTGATATGGATGTATCATTACTAACTGAAAAACCACCAGGTCGTATCCCGATCCATACATCTGTGATGTGTGCAAAAAAATATCCAGAAATTAAAGACAAGTTGGCACAGCAAATAAAAACCGGCACGCAATGTTTTTGGGTCTGCCCTGTTATAGAAGAATCAGAAGAATCTAATTTAACAGCTGTTACAAAACGCTATGAGGACCTTCAAAATACTTTTGGTGAAGACGTTGTCGGCCTTGTGCATGGTAAGATGAAACCAAAAGAAAAAGACGCCGTTATGCTTTCTTTTCAAAAAGGCGATTTAAAAGTGCTGGTTGCAACAACTGTAATTGAAGTTGGTGTTAATGTGCCTGCTGCCACAATTATGGTTATTGAAAATGCCGAACGTTTTGGTTTGGCGCAGTTGCATCAATTGCGGGGCAGGGTGGGGCGTGGTGGCGATGCATCTTACTGTATTTTGCTATACAAACAACCTTTATCCTTTACCGGTGTTAAACGTTTAGAAGCGATGCGTGAACATGACGATGGCTTTAAATTGGCAGAGCTTGATCTTAAGTTGCGTGGCGCTGGGGAGACAACGGGAACGCAGCAAAGTGGACTTCCTAAATTTAAATTTAGCGATCTTGAAAATGCAACGCCAGACGAGCAAGTTTTTTATGATTTATTGTTAGAAAAAGCTAATAGCTATGCATGGGACTTAGTGCGAAAACCAGAACTTAAAAAAGAGTTTTCCCATGCGAAACAATATTTATTACAAATTTACAACAAAACAAATGCTGTTGCATATTCAAAGTCAGGCTAATTTTTTTAAGTACTCAATCTGAATGCGGTTGTTTGCACTTGCTTTATGGATCGCAAACTATCGCTTTCTTTTTTAAGGTGGATGTCAATTCTGCGATCCGGCATAAAGGTACCAAGGCGATTGGGCCATTCGATAAGGCACAAGCCGGCTTGTAGGGCTTCTTCAATATTAAGTTCAATTAAGTCTTGTGCGTTTTGAAGGCGGTACAGATCAAAGTGATATATAGTTCCTTTCGTGCATTCATATTCTTGAACTAAGGTAAAAGTTGGGCTTGGTACAATATGATCAACGTCATCCAAAAGTGTTTGGATAACGGCTCTGCTAAAAGTAGATTTTCCAGCACCCAAATCACCATGTAAGCATACAACATTTGGAAAGTTAACGGTGTTTGCAAATTCTTTTGCAAAAGCACGTAGCAAGTCTTCATTTAAGTGTTCGTACAACATTTTTAAATCTGTAGCAGATTAAGGCTAGTTCTTACTTGTTGCATTGTTTGTTGTGCAACAATATTGGCGCGATCAGCACCATCTTTTAAACACGAATTTAAATATGCTTGGTCATTCAATAGTGTATTTACTTTTTCCCGAATAGGGGAAACATGATCTATTAATAAGTCTGTCAAAGAAAGCTTTAAGTTTGAAAAGTTTTGACCATCGAAAGAAGATAAAACATCTTGTGTTGATTTATTTTCTAGTAATGCGTGCAGTATGATCAAGTTTTCTAGTTCAGGTCTATTTTCTAGTGACTTTATATCGCCCGTAATGGCATTTGGATCAGTCTTTGCTTTTTTTATTTTTAAGGCAATTAAATCATTATCATCATTTAGATTAATGCGGGAATAATCTGATGCATCTGATTTGCTCATTTTTTTAAGACCGTCTCGCAAGCTTTTAATACGGGCACCTGATTTTTGAATTACAGGTTCAGGCATTTTCAAAATTTCATCTGCGGCCATATTGTTAAATACTTGAACAATATCACGGGCAAATTCAACATGTTGTTTTTGGTCATCACCAACGGGTACATGCGTTGCCCCATACAAAACAATATCAGCCGCCATTAAAACAGGATAGGTGAAAAGCCCCGTTAAGGCATTTTCACGCTTCTTGCCGGCTTTATCTTTAAATTGTGTCATGCGCGACAGCCAACCCATAGGGGTTATGCAAGTTAAATACCAGGCAAGTTCTGTATGATAGGGTACATGGCTTTGCACAAAAATAGCATTCTTGACCGGGTCAATACCGCAGGCAATATAAGTTGCTGCCATAATCATTGTATCTTGCTTTAACGTCTGCATATCTTTAAGGGTTGTTAAAGCGTGTTGATCAACAATACAAAAAAAGGTTTCATCTGCTTTTTCTGCAATACTGACCCACTGCTTTAAAGCACCAAAGTAATTGCCAAGCTGTGGGTGGCCAGTTGGGCGAATGCCCGATACAATGCGCGACGACATTATTTATGCCTCAAGTTCATCTAGTAACATTTTTTTGGCAACAATACCTGCATCAGCTTTAACTTTGTCTTCTATTTCTTGTGCAATATTAGGGTTTTCTTTTAAGAATTGACGTGCAGATTCTTTACCTTGTCCAATACGTTGCGTGCCATATGAATACCAAGATCCAGCTTTATCAACAACACCAGCTTTTACACCAAGGTCGATCAGTTCGCCTGTTTTTGAAATACCCTCACCATACATGATATCAAATTCAATAACTTTAAAGGGCGGCGCCATTTTGTTTTTAACAACTTTAACGCGTGTTTGGTTGCCAACAACATTTTCTTTATCTTTAATGGCACCAATACGGCGAATATCTAGACGTACAGAGGCGTAAAATTTAAGGGCGTTTCCACCTGTTGTTGTTTCTGGGTTGCCAAACATAACGCCAATTTTTTGGCGAATTTGGTTAATGAAAATTACCATACAATTTGTGCGCGATATAGACCCTGTTAGCTTACGCAGGGCTTGGCTCATTAAACGTGCCTGAAGTCCCATGTGTGAATCACCCATTTCACCCTCTAGCTCTGCCTTAGGTACAAGGGCTGCAACACTGTCTACAACCAATACATCAACACCACCAGATCGGACAAGTGTATCGGTTATTTCTAAAGCTTGCTCACCCGTATCTGGTTGAGAGATTAAAAGTTCATCTAAGTTGACGCCTAATTTACGTGCATATACAGGGTCTAATGCATGTTCTGCGTCAATGAATGCACATGTGCTGCCGTTTTTTTGAGCTTCTGCTACAACGTGCAAAGCTAAAGTGGTTTTACCAGAGGATTCAGGCCCATAAATTTCAATAACGCGCCCCTTAGGAAGGCCGCCTACACCAAGGCCAATGTCTAGACCTAAAGAACCAGTGGAAATTGTTTCTGTTTCTATCGCTTGATCATCAGCACCCAAGCGCATAACAGAACCTTTACCAAAAGATCTTTCAATTTGAGTAAGGGCAGCTTCTAAGGCTTTTGAACGATCTTCAGTGCTTGTTTTTGACATTGCTTTTTATCCTGTAAAGTAAATGATTGTATTTTTGAATAATTAACTCTATTAAACACGGATTTTACAGAAATTTCCAGGGATTGTTTTAAATAGTTTGCTTCAAAGCTGATGTATTATGGTAGTGACCACGACAAGAATCCCTATCACGTTCATAAATGATCCGATCATAGTGGGGAAGATGTTTTATATGACAATACTTTTGCCATGTTCAATCGACAAATAGCATCAATAGTTTAACTTGCACATGCGTTTTAAAATACGCCATACTGGCTGTATAATTGTTTGAACGTAAAAACATGAAATATTTTTTTCATATTCTAAGGTCTTTTTCATTATTTGAAATTGTTAAGGGTTTATCAAAAACATTACGGTACTTTTTTAAAAAGAAGGTAACCATAAATTACCCGCATGAAAAAGGGCCTATTTCGCCCCGCTTTAGGGGGGAGCATGCCTTGCGCCGTTATGCAGATGGTTCTGAACGCTGTATTGCATGCAAGCTATGTGAAGCAGTGTGTCCAGCACAAGCCATTACTATTGAAGCTGATGTTCATCCAGATGGATCAAGACGGACAACGCGTTATGATATAGATATGACGAAGTGTATTTATTGTGGCTTGTGTGAAGAAGCATGCCCTGTTGAAGCAATTGTACAAGGGCCAAATTTTGAATTTTCAACCCACACTAAACAAGAACTTATTTATACAAAAAATAAACTTCTTGAAAATGGAGATAAATGGGAACAGTTAATTGCCGAAAATTTGAAAAAAAAATAAACCTTATGCCATACATAATGTTTTATATGTTTTTTTGCTTAAGTTGCAGCTTATTTGCAAATAGTTTGTCTACTACGTTGGAAGAACCCAGTAAGCAAAATATCAATGCAAACTTAAATGTAACCCTGCGTATTTTAAGCAAACTAACTGGTAAGACGCAAGATATTATATTATCTAATAAGCAAGACTTGATAGAATTGTCATCTTTAAAAATAAAATATAAAAGTGCTTTTATTGAAAAAGTAACAGCGTCAACAAAAGCCTTATGGGTTTTTGTAGAAATTTGGTACAAAGATACACAGTTTACAACCAATGAATGGACACTGCAGTATTCAAACTGGCTGTGTAACCTAGAAGATCGTTTTGAAAATAAAGAGTGGGGCATTCATATTTTAGATATTAAATGATTTTCTAATATAATATATAAAGGGTTATATATTGCCAAAACCTAAAAACATAGCGACATTTACATAACCTTAACTATCTTTAAGATATCCTAAAGTTAGAGGGGTTATATTAAATGTTAGCACATCATAAAATGGAACAGAAAAAACCCATAAATGCAGACCTAGGTTTAGCGCACAGAGTGTTTTTTGATTTAACCTCGCACAAACGTGCAAAAAAAGCAATTGATTTTGCCTTGAAAATGCGTGACGCCAACTATCACACACTTATTATCGGAGATGATAAAACAGGGCGTATAACCTCAACTTTATCTTATTTAAAATCATATACTGACAAAATGCCTGCCCCTGAAGACTGGGTATATCTTAAGGATTTTAATAAAGAAAATGCACCCATACCTTTTGCACTTCCAGCAGGAGATGGCATATTGCTTTCAAATGCACTAAAAGATTTTATTCACAATGTAAAAACAATAATTAATAAAACTGTTCATTCTAGTGCTTACATTAAAACAGTTCAAGATATAGCAACACAGGTTCAGTATAATATTGATAAAGAATTTAAAGCCTTGGCTGATTTTGCAAACAAAAAAGGATTTCATTTAGAACAAACATCAGAAGATATTAATGTAGAACCTAACGAAGGTGTTGATACTTTCTCAGAAAAAGATTTAAAATCTATTCGTGAAAACTTAGCAAAAACCTCTTTAACTGCAAACTTATCCACACAAAAAGCTAATCGTAAAATTAGTGTTTTTCAAACAAAAGTAATCAAGAAAAATATTACACCTATTTGGAAAGAATTTAAAAAGTCATACCTTAAGTTTTTAGGCACCTGGCTAGACGATTTATTGGTAGATATTTTGTCTAATATAGATTTATTTTTTGAAATTGAAAGTAAGGCACAAACACAAAACGATCAGGAGACCTTACAGCGCTATGCGACCAATCTGTTAGTGGATCATTCTAAAGATAAACACCCTATTGTTCACCTAGAAGCTAATCCAAATTTTGATACTATGTTTGGGTCAATCGAATATGCAAATACTGGAAACCAAGGCATTGAAACGAATTTTACAATGATTAAAGCTGGGGCATTACATAAAGCAAACGGCGGTTACTTAATTATTCGTGCAGAAGACCTGTTAAACAATCCAGAGCTTTGGGAAGATTTTAAAAATGCTTTACGCGATCAAGCGATCCATATTCATGAAAAATATCGCGAAAATTCACCATCTTTATTAGATAGGCCGCAACCAGTTTCAATACCTTTAAAAGTGCAAATTTTCTTAGTGACATCCCCCAGTTTGTATTACCAAATTATACAAAAAGATCCTGATTTTTTTTATTACTTTCAAGTAAAGGCAGAAATTGATCCTGATATGCCAGCAACAGCATCCAACATGCAAGCTTACCAAAAACTATTAATGTCATTTGCCTATAAATTTTTTAAAAAAGGTATTACAAACACAGCTTTAAAATATTTAATAAATAGGGCGTCCCGAGAAGCAGGCCATGTAAAACGCCTAACCTCACATTTTGAAGGTCTTGTTCATATCATTGAAGAATCCACTGCATTTAGAGCACGGCACTTGTCGTTAGATAAAGAAACAATACAAAAAGTTTTAGATGCACGTCACCAAAGACAATGTCGTATAGAAGATCAAACTATACGTGAAATTAAAAATGAAGTGATTATGATTGATACCAAAAATGATCGTGTTGGCCAAATTAATGCTTTAACTGTACTTAGTGTTGGGGATGTTGAATTTGGTGTGCCATCAAAAATTTCAGCACAAACTTACGCTGGAACAGACGGTGTTATTAATATTGAGCAACAAACAGAGATGGCAGGGCCCCTTCAACAAAAAAGTGCTTTAATTTTAGAAGGGTATTTAAAAGGAACCTTCGCTCAAGATTTCCCTTTATGCTGCGGGGCTTCATTAACTTTTGAACAATCTTACGGCGGTGTCGATGGCGATAGTGCTTCAATGGCAGAGCTGATTGTTATTTTATCATCGCTTGCAAAACAGCCAATTCGGCAAGAAATTGCGATCACAGGTTCTATGAATCAGTTTGGAGAAGCACAATCTGTTGGCAGTATTCATATAAAAATTGAAGGATATTATCGGCTGTGTTGTGAGACGGAACTTACAGGTTCTCAAGGGGTTATTATCCCTAAGTCAAATTTGGATAATTTAACCTTACGGCCTGCAATTCAACGTGCTGTTGACGCTAAAAAATTTCATATTTATAGCGTTTCAAATGTAATTGAGGCTATGAATATTTTAATGGCCCCCATAACAGAGCGCTACACGACACAAACTTATTATCAAACAAGTGTTTTTCCCAAAATTTATAATAGACTAAAAACATATCACCAAATTTTAAAGAATCATCGCCATAATTGATTGTCTTTAGATATTGATGATTTGTTAACCTGTTTCGTGCATTATGCCCTAAAATAGCGTGATGGGGTATCGTCGCTGGTATAGTGTGTAGCATTTTTTCAGTCTTGGTCTTCTTGGTAAGCAAAAAACCGCGCCACTATCGCCATAGGCGATGAAAAGTGGGCGGCTTTCGTGTGTTGGTTGCCTAAGATAAGGCTTAAATAATGCGTGATACAGAGAATTTTAAAGCATGACCAGATGGTCTTACGCGTGTTGTGGTTGTAGCACTTGTAAATGTCTGGTTGCTATACATACTGTATACATATTCAATTGTATATGCCCAGTTTTCGCTAAACATATCGCGCACACCAAAACCAAGTGTTGGCGCATATTGATTTTTAGATTTTTGAACAGGGCTCATAACATTTGAAGCATCTTTAAAGCGTAGTTCCATTTTTGTTGATTCAACACCTAAACGGCCAAAAATTAATGTAGTTGGGCTAACATGGTATCCTAAACGCAGAGCTATACCGTATGTATTTTTCATCTTCAATCGGTATTGTTGCAGTTGATTGTTAAATTGAAAGTCGTTTTTTGCCATCAAAGACAGTGGGTCAAAATAAGCTTCAGCAGATGCGCCCCATGAATCAAACTTGTGGGCGTACCCTACGTGAACTTCACCACCTAAGCCTGTTGCTGATAGACCTGAATGGTTTATTTTGTCAGCTGGTGTGATTAGATTATGATCACCACTTAAATGCTTTGCAGATACGCCAAGACCAAAGTAAAATCCTGATCCGTTATTCATAGGGCCAGTTTCCATAGGCATTACCTGTACGGGTACAGTATTAAAGGCCGTATTATCATCATTTTTCATGTTACAATATTGTGGTGAATATTGCGTCTTTGAAGCTTTTTTACGATAAGCCTTTTTAACAGGTGCTTTTCCTGTACGTTTTTTCTGAAAGTGCTTTTTATGTGGAGCAGCATAAGCGTGACTTGTTTCTGTCGGATACATCGATGCTGCAAAAACTAATACCGTCATTATTGAAAATTTTTTCATTGTCAAAACCTCTAAATATATATAAATTTTTAAATAAGTTAACTATATTAACGCAAAATTAGGTATAAAATGCAAGCACAAATGAAATTAAAAAAAAGAACAAGTGAATGGTTTGTTGCTTTGCAGTCACAGATTATTCATGAACTTGAATTAATTGAGAAAGAAATGGGGGGTTGTGCGCATTTTAAAAAGACCGAGTGGAAGCGTCATGATACCACACAAGAAAATAATGATGGTGGTGGTGGCACAACGGCTGTTATGCGCGGCAATGTTTTTGAAAAGGCTGGTGTTAATGTATCAACTGTTTATGGGCAATTTCATAAAGATTTTGCATCAAGAATTCCGGGCTGTGACAGTGATCCATTTTTTTGGGCATCTGGCATATCGCTTGTTATTCACCCCAAAAATCCTCATGTGCCTATTGCACATATGAATACGCGTATGATATCAACACAAAAAACATGGTTTGGCGGTGGCGGCGATTTAACGCCCGTCTTTCCAATTAAAAAAGATACAGATGATTTTCATCAGGCTTTTAAAACAGTATGTGATCGGCATAATCCAAATTTTTACCCCGATTTTTCAAAATGGTGCGATGACTATTTTTACTTAAAGCATCGTAAAGAAACACGTGGGGTTGGTGGCATTTTTTATGATTACCAGTACGTTGAAAATGATGTTATGTTTGATGATTTATTTGCCTTTACACAAAGTGTTGGCCGTGCATTTAAGACCATTTATACAGATATCGTGCGTCGTCATATGAATACTGAATACAATGATGCTGATCAAAAACAACAATCCCATAAACGCTCACGTTATGTAGAGTTCAACTTACTTTACGACCGTGGTACAAAGTTTGGCTTGGAGACTGGTGGAAATACAGAATCTATTTTAATGAGTATGCCGCCAGAAGCTACTTGGCCTTAGGTGTTACCCGCTATATTTAGTGTCTATCTTTATATGTAACAAGGTGTATTGGGGAGTTGCTAAAGGTTTTTTTTATAGGACAATAATGCTTATAAACGGCTATATTGATTTTATTTTTGAAAACAGAGTATGAAAATTTTGGGTTGTATGTTTTGCTATATCTGACAAAGGGATGTCTTTTATGTCAGCAATTTTTTGTGCCACAATACGTGTATAGGCAGGCTCATTTGGTGTTCCACGGTGTGGAATAGGGGCTAAAAAGGGCGAGTCTGTTTCAACCAACAATCTATTAAGTGGTGTAAATTTTACAACTTCTCTTATTTCTTCTGCTTTTTTGAACGTTACAATACCAGAAAAAGATAGAAAAAAGCCAAGGTCTAATGCTTGTTCAGCAAGGTTGATGCCGCCACTAAAACAATGAAATACTGCGGTTACAAGGCCTTTATAGGGCGCTAAAAGATTAATTGTATCCGCGTCAGCATCACGGGTGTGGATAATAAGGGGTAAATCTAGTTTTTCAGCTAATATAATGTGCTGTTCAAAGCTTTTCATTTGCTCAAGCCGGGGGCTGTTATCGTAATAATAATCTAAGCCAGTCTCCCCAAGTGCCACAACTTTAGGATGCTTTGCATACTGTATAACTTTGTCTTCAATTTCAGACATCGTATGGTCTTTAGCGTCATGTGGATGTACACCAACAGAGCACCAAACATCATTGTTCGTTTCCACAATTGCGATAAGATCATCTGTTTCTGACAATTTTGTATTGACGGTTAAAAATTTTGTGACTCCAGCTTGGCGTGCACGATCTAATGTTTCAGGAACTTTATCTTTGAAGTCTGGAAAATTTAAATGACAGTGACTATCAACCAACATATAAAATTTTTCCTATTCTGCTAAGAATTTTTCAGCGTCTAAGGCCGCCATACAACCCATGCCGGCAGCAGTTACGGCTTGACGGTACACTTTGTCTGTAACATCACCAGCAGCGTATACACCTGGAATTTTTGTACGTACAGTCCCTTTTTCAACCAATAGATAGTTTTCTGCGTCCATATCTAATTGTCCTTTAAATATTGCAGACATTGGTGTATGACCTATTGCAATAAAGACACCTTGCACATCTATTTTCTGCTTAGAACCATCCTGGGTATTTTTAAGTGATAGCCCTGTAACTTTTTTCGTATCGTCTGTTCCTAAAATTTCATCAACCTGGTTGTTCCATATGACTTTGATTTTTTCATTTTTAAACAGGCGTTCCTGCGCGATTTTCTCAGCCCGCAATGAATCGCGTCTATGAATTAAAGTTACCGATTTTGCAAAATTAGTTAAAAAGATAGCTTCTTCAACAGCCGTATTACCGCCCCCAACAACAGCAACATCTTTACCACGGTAGAAAAAACCATCACAAGTGGCACAGGCAGAAACACCACCAGCTTGATAAGTTTTCTCACTTTCAAGTCCCAACCATTTTGCCTGGGCGCCTGTGGAAATAATTACAGTATCTGCCGTATATTCTTCAGATGCTGTATAACATTTAAAAGGGCGCTTTGAAAAATCAACTTTTTTTATAACATCGCGCACCATGGTTGTGCCAACATTTTCTGCTTGCTTATGCATTTCCTCCATTAAAAATGGCCCTTGAATAGCCGTTGCAAAACCAGGATAATTTTCAACATCTGTTGTAATTGTTAATTGTCCGCCAGGCTGAATGCCTAAAAATAGTGTTGGTTTTAAGTTTGCACGTGCTGCATAAATGGCTGCGGTATAACCAGCTGGTCCTGAACCAATAATAAGAACTTTTGAATGCGTTGTCATGGGAATCTTTTTTTAAATACTTAGTTTGATTTTAAGACATTTTTTGTATAAATGAAAGGCAGAAGGTATCGATCTAAAGGCATTATCCTATTCAATTTTGGATTGACCTTTGTAAAAAGTGTTTTTTTATGCTATAAATGTTCAAAAGGTCGAATAATATATGTATGACATTTGTTGTAACTGACGCTTGTATTAAGTGTAAATATACTGATTGTGTTGAAGTATGCCCTGTGGATTGTTTTCATGAGGGTGACAACATGCTTGTTATAAATCCAGAAATTTGTATCGACTGTGGGGTTTGTGAAGTGGAGTGCCCAGCCAAAGCAATTCGTGCCGATACAGAACCTAAAATGGAATCATGGGTGGAGTTAAACCAAAAATATGCAAATTTATGGCCTGTTATTACGCAGAAAAAAGACCCACCAAAAGATGCTGATGAATGGTTGGATGTGCCAAATAAGCTTGAGAACCATTTTAGCCCTGAATTTAAACAAGAAAACACTTGAAATTTTAAAAATAGTATATATATCAACAGTATTGATATACATGAAAGGTTTTTCACATTATGACTAAGCAAAAAATTAAACAAGGTGATTACGTCGTTTATCCCGCACATGGTGTGGGTCAGCTAATGGGAACGGAACAACATAATATTTCAGGCATGGAAGTAGAACTTCTTGTTATTAGTTTTGAAAAAGACCGTATGGTACTGCGTTTGCCAAAATCTAAGGCGTATGCTGCAGGGTTGCGTGCTATATCATCGAAGAAAAATATGGATGGGGCGCTCGATATTTTAAAAACAAAAATTCGTACGCGTCGTACAATGTGGAGTCGCCGCGCGCAAGAATATGAAACAAAAATAAACTCAGGTGATCCTATATCACTTGCAGAAGTTTTGCGCGAATTATTTCGCTCACAAAGTGATTCAGATCAATCTTACAGTGAACGCCAAATTTATCAAGCAGCATTAGAGCGCTTTACACGTGAAATGTGTCTTGTTGAAAAAATAGATGAAGCTGACGCGACAAGGCAAATTGAAGACATCATGTCAGCAGCTTAAGGTTTTTATATGCACAAAAAATGCGGTACTGTTGCCATTATTGGCCAGCCAAATGCCGGAAAATCAACCCTCACCAACTTGTTTGTTGGGGGGAAAATTTCTATTGTATCTCATAAAGTGCAAACAACGCGTGTTCGCACCTTAGGGATAGCTATATATGAAGAAACGCAACTTGTCTTATTAGATACACCTGGTATTTTTAAACCCAAAAAGACACTAGAAAAGTCGCTTGTTAAATCTGCTTGGAATACAGTTAAAGGCGTTGATGCTTTGGTGCTTTTGGTAGATGCTACTTATCATAATCTATCATCAAGCTTTGACATTTTAGATGAACTAAAAACCGATAGCCCTTTAGTTCTTGTCTTAAATAAAGTGGATCAGCTAACGGAGGAAAAAGTAAAAACGATTGCTGAGCAATTTTCAAGGTATAAAAATGTTGAAAAAACGTTTTGTATTTCAGCCCTTAACGCCCAAGGAACGGATGAATTAAAACAAGAACTGGCCAATAAGATGCCCTACAGCGAATGGCATTACCCGGAAGATATTTTAAGTAATCAGCCTGAAAATTTATGGGCTGCAGAAATTACACGTGAACAGTTGTACTTGCAGCTTCATGAAGAAATTCCTTATGAAACATATGTTGTGCCTGAATCTTTTGAATATTTTGAAGATGGTAGTGTTAAAATTTCTCAAGCAGTTGTGGTTGCAAGGTCTTCACAAAAAGGCATTATTTTGGGCGCTAAAGGTAGCAGAATTAAGTCTATTGGTGAAAAAACACGAAAAATTTTAGAAACCGAGATGAATCAACGGGTACATTTAAAACTGTTTGTGAAAGTTGAAAATGACTGGATGGAAAAGTCTTCAATTCGTAAAGATCTGGGTCTAGAATAAGCCTATTTAAGGAGCGATTACTATGAAATTATTTTTCACTATTATTTTTCATATGATGATTGTGCAGCAAGCGATTTTTGCGCAATGTAGCACCATAAAAAAGATAGCCGATATAAATGATTGCATAAGTGACGTTTTAAAAAAAGAGAACCCAGAAAATATCCTAGTGATTTTTGACTTAGAGAACTCTCTCATTCAGCCCAAAAAAGATGCAAAACAAATTAAGGGCATAGCGTCATGTGATGTACAATCAAGTAGCTTAACTTCAAAAGAAAAAGAGCTTGCTAACACGCATGCAATTTATGGAAGAAGATTATCTCTTATAGAAAAAGAATCCCCACTGCGTATCAGAGACTTAAAGAAAAGGGGTGTTAAAATAATTGGCTATACATCAGTACTTGTAAACCCATCTCAACAAACCAAGAACAAAATGTTATTTAAATTTAGAGAATCCCTGCAAAAAATTGGATTAAACTTTACTGCACATGGCTTACCAACTAAAGTAAAGCCCTTGAATAATCTTCCAAGATATTTCCATGATGTTCCAACTTTTTATCATGGTTTGCTTTGTGTAAATGGAAAGTATAACAAAGCTATTGATGATGGCCGTGTATTGGTAGAGTTTTTACGTTCACTAACACATTCTAAAATGGGATGCCCTACGTCTCAACCCAAAACCATTGTTTTTGTATCAAGTGCAATAGATACAATCAATAATATTGAAAAACAATTATCTAGCTTACAGCCCAGTATAAATTTTATTGGCATTCAATACTTGAATTAAAATTTTTAGAAATTACCATTTTTTTAGTTTTAGCGACTGTGTGTTCAAATAACAAAGTTCAGATTGAAACATAAACCACTATCAAGGATTCATCTTGTTAACCTCTCGTTAGGAATTAGAGGTGTAGAGTAAAGACATGTAAAATATTAAATAAATTTTATGAAATCTTTTTTGCTATCTATCTTGTCTCTATTTTTTCTATCTGCATGTTCTGACTTTGTGGATCATAAGTCATTACACCCCAAAAAAACAAAAGATGAATTAAAAGAAATTACGCAACCTGTTGCTGATCTTGATCAATTTAAGCATGTTCAAACGTTTAAGCCTTATGCGAAAAAGATTGAGCACGAAAATATTGCGAAGTCTTTATTAAAACGTGTGTCAGTTGTTATTACAGAACAGACGCCTATTAAAGAAATTCTAACAACGCTTGCAGATCAATGCGGCGCAGAGTTGCAGCTAGCAACAAATGTAAATTTAAACATTATTTATACAGCTAAAAATAAACCATTTTATCATATTATTAAGCAAATTTGTGATATTGGAAACCTGCGTCTTACCCGTGATGGCACAAGTTTGCGGATTGAAGTAGATGCGCCCTATAGTCAAAATTATAATGTGCAATTTTTAAATATGGAACGTAACAGCCAAAACAGAATTTCTATTGCAACGGATGTTTTTGGAACGCAGAGTTCAAATACAGCGCAAGGGCATACTGTTAATTTAGATAATGGATCGAACAGTGAAGTTAAGATTCAAGGTCAAAATAATTTTTGGGCTGAAGTTGAAGAAAATTTAAAAACAATTCTAAGTCATACTGAAAAAGCTGGTAAGTTCTCAATTCATAAGCAAGCAGGATTAATTTCTGTTTTTGCAACACAAAAACAGCACGATCTGATGAAAAATTACTTAGATCAACTAAAGCATATTACAAGTCGCCAAGTACTTGTTGAGGCGAAAATTATAGAAGTTACGCTAAAAGATGGTTTTAAAAGTGGTATTAACTGGCAAAAACTTGGTGGTGGCGACTTAGTCACAAAAGCAAACTTTGGATCACTTGCCAGTTCTGCCCCCTTTTTAGATACGGCTTTTGCAGGGAGAGATAGCCTTGAATTTGGGGCAAAAGGCGCTCAATTTTCAGGTATTTTACAGGCTTTGGAAGAATTTGGATCATCAAGAACGTTATCAAGTCCGCGCCTAACCGTTATGAATAATCAAACAGCGTTAATGAAAGTAGCGCAAAATCATGTTTATTTTAGAATTAATTATGATAAGCAAATCAGCACACAAAACAATATTCAAAATTTCAATTTATCAAGTGATATTCAAACCGTACCTATTGGTCTGGTGATGTCAGTTCAACCCTCTATAGATGATGAAACTGGTGATGTAATTTTATTTTTACGTCCAACCATATCTAAATTATCGCAAACTGTAGCAGACCCTGCAGTTGATTTAGCACTTTCGGCCAATTCAAATATAAATGGTGAGGTGAAACAATCGCTTGTGCCAGTTGTTGATGTTAAAGAAATGGATACAATACTGCGGGTTAAATCTGGCGATGTTGGTGTTTTAGGTGGACTAATGGAAGTAAAGTCAACACACAACCAGGCCAGTCTACCAGGCGCTGGTGATATGCCAATTATTAAAGATATTTTTGGTAGCCATAGCGATTCAGATGAAGTTGTAGAACTGGTTATTTTGTTAAAAGTAACAATTGTTAATAATGCAGAGCCAGATTCTGCAGATAATCGTATGATTAAAACACAAATTACAGATGCACGCCCCCTTTAATTTTTCTTTTTGCTAAAAGCTTATCAGGCCGTTGACTTTATATACGGTACATATCCTAGTGCTTATGGCGTAAATCCATTATCAAATATTGCTAAATTTGTTAAAACGAACTTAATAATATTGTAGGGATGGGGTATGATCGATTTTTTTCCCAGGAACTGGTAAGTTTACCCTGTCTTCATCATTAGCTGGGAAGATGGATTCTAAATCTTTGTTTTTAAAAGAGTACTCAGACGCCCTATGAGTTGCTGGTGTAAAAGTAACTAACCCATAATGACGTCCTTTGTCAGCAGCAACTGCGCTTCGGGAGTACATTGTTTTTTGTCTAATTGCCGTATCGCTCCAATCACATTTTCTTTCATCATCTGTGATCCATCCCTTCCGTGTATAATAAATTTGGAAAAAATTTTGACCCAAAAAATCGTATATAAGTTGTGGATCAAATAATCTTAAATTAGCCTTTGGGTGAACGAGAAAAGCCTTTGCAATTTCAGTGGCGTGATGAACAATTAAGTTTAAAGAGGATATTAAATCTCGGTCATGTCGCATAATGTGAAACGAATTTTCAAAACCAAGATGTCCGTCTTGGGTAAAAACAAGATTAAAACTCGTTAATTTTGATATTGTATCCGCGTCAAAAAGGTTTTCTTTGTTTAGTGCCGGTAAATCAAAATCAGAAAAGACAAGGGTTTTATTGACGTCATTGTTTAACATTTCAGTTGTTAGCATAAGCTTATATAAATCAACCTTATAATATACTGGAACTTTAGGGTCAGACAAAAATGCATAAGAAGGTGCTAAGGCTGTTAAGGTTTCTATATTTTTTAGTGTGACATTATTGAGTTTATTTTCTGTTAATAAGCTTTCTGTTTCCTGAACGGCTTGCTCTGTAGCGTTGTCATACCAGACGAAAATATCACTTTTCGGATGAAGGGTTGCCCAATTGACAAGGTTTTGTAAATGATTATGGGTGATTAGTTCTCTGCGTATGAAAACATCTCTAGTTAATGGGAATACAGTTGTCGTTGATTTTACCTGATTTACCCACAATAGATTTATTGTATACTCTTGATTGTAATCACTTGGATTATTTAAGCAATCTGTATTTCTGGGGTCTGCTTCAACAGTAAATGCTGCTTTGTTTTCATGAAGTGAGGGCACACTATTGGCACCCAGTACTGCGGTGCTTATTAGATAGTGTCGTCATGAGTTAAAATAAATGCTATTCTTCATTTAGTATTTTTTCACTAGGTGCAGCTTTATGGCACAAATACATAGACGT
>PFNE01000043.1 GCA_002791835.1 Alphaproteobacteria bacterium CG_4_10_14_0_8_um_filter_37_21
CTGTGCACATTAAGTAAAACTGCCGCCACGTAAAGATTTCTGCTTTCGTGAATTAATGGAGAAAAGATGTTGATTTTATGCCACTTTAGTGCTAAAAATGAGTAGATTTGATGTTTTTATAAGAAAAGAGTTTTGACTCTGGGCATTCTCAGAACAGTGCATAAAAAACTATGGTTTAATTGTCTTAATACTTTAAATATGAGGATTTTATGAATTTAGAAATAATACTACGTATTAATGAACTAAATATCGTATTTTTTATTTCAGTTCTCTGCCTGGTCATTAAATATGGAAAATAAAAGCATTCAAAAACTGAGTAATAAAAAGGAAGGACCTAATAAACTTTTATTCCTAGGTTTGGCAAAATATTATGAAGACAATTTCAAATTTCCTGATGATGTGAAATTCTTAAAAAGTGAACTACTTTATAGTGACTTTATAGCAGTACACGATATTTATAAAAATAGCAGAACTGTTGAGCGCTATAGAAGTGAAATCAGAAGTGCTTATAACTTAAAGAAATATACAGTAGATGAAGAAGTACAATTAAAAAACTACTTTATTCAAACGGGGTTTTCTTTTAAAAATGCAAAAGACCTTGAGCAGAAAATTATAAAAAGATTGAAAGATAATAGGACTGAAAGTCCCAACCAACAAAAAATTAACGATATTAGCTCATCGATCATAAAAAATTTAGAAGAAGTTTTATTTTTAGAAATTAACAAGCTTCTAAGTGAAGAAAAAAAGGCATTCATAGGCTCTTTATTTAATAGCATAGATGAATATGAAAACTACTTTGAATATTTCACGCGAGGCCTTGGAAGCAAGAAAAAAGAAAACTATGAATTAGAACTCTCCATACTAAACATTCTGGAAAAAATTGATTTTAAGAAGTTTGCCTTTTTAGGTGATGTTCATGCATATTGGTATAATTTTTATATCAATAAATTTCACAGTATACGGTTTGGGCGAATAAAAAATAATGTTAATAGTGCTGCATACGCGCTCATTATACTTTATTTAAAAAAACGTCATCAAGAATCATTAGATTTTATTATAGATTACTTTAGACTAAGCATTGTAAAGATTAAGCAGCATGGATCAAAGAAAGTGCGCGACGTAAAAGAAGCTTTGTTTAATAGTTTAAGCGACATCAGTAAACTGTATGATATAACAGAGCTCATGCTTGATAATTCTAAAGAAATACCAGAGATTAGTGTTTATCCGCATGTTCCAGAACCTGTTGTAAAAAAAATAATTGATAATAAAAATAAACTACTTTATACAGAATATTTGAGTAAAAACCACTCCTTAAATTATTATAATAAGACACATAGGAAAAGCATTTTAAATACGCTAATAAATATAGAATTTTTAACTGACAACGATGCCATAACTTCATGTATTAACATTGTAAAAAAATACAAAGATGAAAAGGATGAATTCATAGCAAATGATGCAGTTATTTCTAAAGTTCTAAGCACGCAAGCATTGAATTTTATTAAAAGCACATCAACAGATGATGATAAAATAAATAAAAAAGCATATGAATTAGAGCTCCTTAAAATATTAAGTGTGAAATTAAATAACAAACAAATATGGTTGAATAATTCTAAAAGATTTAATAATCCTTTCCTTGAAAAATTAGAAGACTTTACTAAAAACAAAAAAACATACTGTAGTGAATTCAACCTTGAACCCAGTGCAACTAAGTTCATAGAGACATTAAAAGAAGACCTTAATTCAGCAGTATCAACACTAGATGACAACTTCTTAGAAAATAATAAAGTTAATATCATCACAAAAAAAGGAAAACCCTGGATTAAAGTATCACGTATTAAAGCGAAGCCTGTTGATCACTTTTCAAAAACATTAAAAGAAAGTGTTTTTAAAAAGTGGGGCTCTATCCCTATCATGGATGTATTAAATGAAGTTGAATTAAAATCTGGATTTATTAAAAACTTTGTAAGTGTCGGTAAATGGTCAACGGTTGATAAAGAGGATTTAAGAAAACGTCTCTTACTATGTATTTTTGGCGTTGGTACAAATTTTGGCATGAAAAGGACATCGCAAGCTTCAGCAGGGTCTATTACTTTTGAGGAGCTCCGTCACACCAAAAGACTCTATTTATCAGTGGAAAACTTACGAGAAGCCATCCGGTGCATTAGTAATGATCTGTTTAAAAAAATAGACAAAACTATTTGGGGAGAGCTATCAACAATTTTGTGTTCAGATTCAACACAATTATCATCTTTTGAAGACAACATGATAACAAAATATCATCCACGTTATAAAGAAAGTGGCGTCATGATTTATTGGCATGTTTCAAAAAACTATATATGCGTTTTTTCGCAATTAAAAGATTGCACCTCATCAGAAGTAGCCAGTATGCTACATGGGATTTTAAACCACGATACCGATTTAAAAATTGAGGGGCAATACGTTGATACACACGGTAAAAGTGATTTAGGATTTGCTTTATCTCGGATGCTAAATTTTGAATTGCTACCTAGAATCAAAAATATTGGTTCTCAAAAAATATATGTCTCAGATAAGAATTTTAAAACTAATAATATAAATCAAATTGTAAAAGGCAGCATAGATTTTGATTTAATTGAGCAGCACTATGATGAAATATTAGAAATAACAGCAGCCCTAAAATATAAAAAGACGACAGCTGATTCTATTACACGGCAATTTAATGCAACAAATTATCAATCGTCATTATTTAAGGCATTTAGAGAATTAGGGCGCGCACAAAGAAGTATATTTCTATGTAAATATTTATCTGATGAGAATTTGAGAGCAGAAATAAGTGCAGGATTAAATATTACAGAAAATTGGAATAGCATGGCAAAAGCTATTCATTACGCAGACAATATCGACATAAGATCAAACGACGTAACAGAGCAAGAAGTATCCATATTATGTGTTCACTTTCTTCAGTTATGTATCGTATATCTCAATTTTTTGCTCATTCAAAATTTAGCAAATGATGATGAAAAATTAAAGTTTAATATAAGCGCATCAGATTCCATTACACCAACATTTTATTTTCATATAAATTTATATGGGGCTATCGATTTGTCATTTAATTCTAAACTTAATATATAAGGAACACTCATGGAAAAGTTCAATAGACAACCACAAAAAGATATCGTAAAAAAGATTGTAAAAATCATAAAATCAGAAGCACCAGACTATATTTATTTGCGTGATATTTTTAGAAAAATCAGAGAAAATTTAGAGGTTGAAATACAAAAAAAATCAAAAAAGTTGCCTTATGTGCCAACGGAAGAATGTTTAAAAAAATTCTATGCTTTAATAAAGGAAGAGCAAAATATTAAGCATATCATCATCATCCGTGTCTTGTTATACACAGGTGTGCGTGTTGGCGAGCTTGTGGATATTAAAATAGACGACATTGATTTTAAAGATAACCAAATCAAAATAAGAAATGGAAAGGGCAATAAAAGTCGTGTTGTTCCCTTCCCTGAGTTATTTAATGAATCATTGCTTGTTTTTGCCAGAACTGAGCAAAAAAAAGGTGCGGTTTACTTATTTGAATCTATTCAAAAAAAGAAGTTTACAACGCGTGGTATCAATAAAATTCTTGAAAAATATACAAAGGGATCTGGCATATCAGATCCTATATCACCGCATAAATTACGTCATTTTTTATTCACATGGATGAAGAAACAAGGCATAGATGATGCACAAATTCAGCCATTTTCCGGGCATAATTCTAGAAAATCATTAGAGGTTTATTCAAAGCTTTCCTTGTCAGATGTTCAAAAAACGTACGAACAAACGATAAAAGAGTTCCCAATATAAACTTTTTCGAGAAAACTTTTCACTATACAGATTAATCCATCTCAAATTTTTTGGTTTTTATTAAAAACGTATACTCCGAAAACCTAACTATTCTCCATTCAAAAGCATAAGCAGCATAAAACAGCTCATTTGTTCTGCCTCCCTTCAATTTTGGGTAAAAAACGTGGCGGCATATTTACTTAATGTGCACAGGAGGCCAAAAGGCAGAGGATCATGTATGGATAATGGATACTGAAAAAACCCATGAAACATTTATGTCGTTTGTTGATTAACACCCATTTCTAAAGATTTCAAAACGCTTTTTTAAAAAGATCCAAATATAATTTTTTAATCAAAAAAAATATAAGAATTTAAATCAGCGACCATCAACCAGTTGTTTATAATGCTCTATATCTACAGAAAATGGATAATCTTCACTCGACGGGTCATGTTTCAAAAGAACAATAGGGTAAGGTACGGGGGCATCTTTTCTATTAAATGAGAAAAAGATAGGATCATTTTCTTTTTTCATCATCAAATTTTCATAAAAAAGAGTTTCTGCATATTTCAGCATTCTAGCTTCTTTTGTGTCTGGTCGTTTATAATGATTTTGACACGAGCATAAAACATAAACTGGAAAACCATTTGCAATAACTGATAGTATTCCTCCAGTTTCAGATTCACGTGTAAATGTTGTTGCACAACTATGGCATGGTGTATGGGAACAATGTGCATTTGCAATCATTCCAATAAAGCCTTCTTCTTCCACCCCTATTTTTTTTCTTAAGTATGATATGATTCTAATATCAGATAAATAGACAAATTGTGCTTGTTCTGCGCAATTATAACTATTTGTCCTAGAATTTGTATTAGGTGTTTTTGTTTCCTCGAACGCTTTTTTATATTTTTCCATAACAACGTCTGTGGCATCTTCATTCATTTCTTCTACTATTTTTAACAATAGTTTTTTCCTTAATTCTAAGCTATTTAATGTTTCTTCATGGGGAGATTGTAGCGCTTTTATATTCCCTTTATTGATAATACTTTCTGTTATTTGAAAATATCTTTGTTTCAATTGTTTTTCTAATAACCCAGGGTCAACATAATTAAACATTAAAAAACGAATAGGATATAAATTAGGAACGGCAGATATTTTACCACTTTTGTGTGCTGCTGGCCGTAAACTTAATATTTTACTTTTTTTTCTATGACTATCAACTTGAATATCAACAACAGTCGAAGGAATCATGGATAAATCTTTTGATGCAGGATTATATATACCACTTGCAAAACCAATTTCCATAATATTTTCAGGAAGCCTTGCACCATGATTTTGAAATGAAGAAATTATATCTATAGAAGGAATAAGTACAGACTCACCAACTACTATTTTTCCGTTTATAAATTTAACTGGTCTAAATCGAATCATGGATGAATATTGTCCATCATCTTGATCTGATTGCATAACGCGCGCCATTGATAAATGATCTGTAAAAAAATCTTTTTGTTCTGTATGATCTTGGTACATAAGATTAACATTTAAATGACCATGATATCTGCATCCTTCTTCAGCTAAATCAGAGGAAGAAGCATATATACTACTCAATAAAAGATAAGGTAAAATATAGAAAATATGTTTAATTTTATTCACTTTTAATTCTCCTAAAATAATTGTGAATTTACAGATTTATTACCTAATTAAGATACGTTCTTTCATTTCTGGAGTAATCTTCGTTAACTCACTAAATGAAAGATAATTTATAGAGAGATCCAAAGTAATATGTGGAAATTTTTCTAGCAAGCGCAGTATATCACTTTCTGCTGTTGCTCTTATTCTATTATTACTAAGATCAATACAAGAAATTGATTTTGAAATTAAATCATTTTCAGAAGATATAAAAAAATCTACAAGTTTAGAAAAACCAACCTCTGTTAAGTAATTTTCAGAAAGTATCAATGTTGGACGTGCTGTTCCTTGAGGAAAAGAAGAAATAGTCTGTTTAACTTTATCTAATATACTTTCTAAAGATATTGAACTATTATATTTAATATCTGAAATTCTACAACCTCTATAATCTAAAGGATCTTCAACTTCTGAAGAAGGGGTAAAGCTTTCTATGTTACTTAATATATAATGGCCATGACCATCAAAAGTGACAGTCCCCCGCATTTCCATGGTTGAAGCTGATAAGTTTATAGGGACAAAACAACAACCTATACTTGCCAGTGTCGTTAAATGTAAATTTTTCATTTTATTTCTCCTTTAAAATATTTTTATTTCCTGTTTTATTTATTTAACTTTCTAAAAAAAATGACTATACCCTAAACCTCCATAATAAAAATTTATTTTCGTATACTTATTATGTAGTCCTTTATCTTTAACTTTTCAAGGAAAAACGGCATTACTACTTTTAAATAAAATTCATGTTTTTTATATTTTAGAACAATGGACGTTTGACAATTCATCTAACATATCGCAAAAATCGGTTCTGTCGCAGTGTGCCATAGAGCAATAGTAGTAGATTTTGTGACCTAAAGAACGGCTTTGTTCGGCAGGGTATATTTTCACCGCCTGCTAGGTAAAATTATGAAATTTTGACGGATTGGCCCTTACCAAATGCATTCCACTGGTTGATGATATTTCCTATTATTGTGCCTTCATTTTCCTGTGATTCAATTTTTTGTGTTTTAAAACTTGTTCCTATAGGCTTTGTTCGGGGTTCTGATACTGTCTTAAAATTCAAGTAGAAAAATGAGGATCGAAAGGTTTATCATGTTGCAAAGCTATATAGAGAGCCATTGGACAGACTGAGGATCGATGAAATGAAACGCTTAAAAAGTGAATTAGAAAAGCATGAGTACGCCAAATTAGACAATATGATGTGGATTTTACGTAAGAATCACGAATGTTTATCAAAATACGAAAAAGAACAACTTTCCTTACTGTACAAGCATTCGCCTAAGTTAAAAGAAGCACATGCGCATGCGTTGAAATTAACAAACATATTCAACACGCATCAAAATAGGAAAAGTGCATTTACAAAAATAGGCCCTCCCCTAACATCCATGTAAAACCCGCCGTTTGGTCCTTCAGATCGGAAAGTTTTTGATTAGAGCTTCGTAGTTTTCCTGTGCATCAGCAAGTGATAGCGTTGAGTAAATCTCTAGGGATTGCCTTGATTTATGGCCAGAAAATGGTTGGATGAGCGCATCATCAAGACCCTCTTTTTTTAGCCATGTGAACAAAAAATGACGGAGTTTATGAGGAGAAATCGATCGGGTAATTCCAGATTCTTTTGTATACTTTGAGAGCATTTTTCGGATCCCTCGGTCTGAATATGCACGTTTATGATCCGATTCAAAGAGGTAAACGGAACCATTTTTTACCCTTCCAGCGATATGATAAATTAAAACATCATTAAAACTTTATGGAAGCAGTATTATTTATGGTTATATGTTTACTTTTTTTTATCTATTTGTTATTGTAATATCAACATGATAATATGAATTTGCAATAATGATCGAACGAGATAGTTTTCTTTTAAAAATAAAAGAATCTTTTGAACTCTATAATATATGTGCCTTGCTGGGGCCTCGTCAGTGCGGAAAAACAACTCTTGCTAGAGAATTCATTAAATCAATCAAAGAACCTTTCTACTTTTTTGATTTAGAAGATCCGTCTCATTTAGATCAACTTAAAAATCCTAAATTAACACTAGATCCTTTAAATGGATTAATCATTATTGATGAAATTCAAAGACGTCCAGACCTATTCCCTTATCTTCGCGTGTTATCAGATTATTCAGATAAAAAATTCTTGCTCTTAGGAAGTTCTTCTGGAGAGTTATTGCGTCAATCTTCTGAAGCGTTAACAGGACGAATTGATTATATAGAGCTAACACCGTTTTGTCTAAATGAAGTTGATTCCTTTCAGCGTCACTGGCTTCATGGTGGTTTTCCAAAAGCTTACTTATCATCATTTAGTGCAAGCCAAAAATGGAAAAAAAATTATATGGTAAGTTTTATAGAAAGGGACCTGCCTGCTATAGATATTCAATTAAATTCAACGACAATGCATCATTTATGGCAATTCTTAAGCCATTACCATGGGCAGCTTGTAAATTATAGTGATATTGGAAGAGGTATTGGTGTTTCCGACATGACAATTCGCAGGTATTTGGATGTGTTAGAAAAAACTTTTATGATTCGTTTGCTTTTACCGTGGCATGAAAATATTTCAAAACGTCAGGTAAAGGCACCAAAAGTATATATCCGTGATTCTGGTTTATTCCATTCGTCAATTGGAGTATCAGAACAGGAGTGGTTTGTGCATCCTAAAAAAGGCCATTCGTTTGAAGGGTACGCTATTGAAGAAATAATAAGGCATATTGGAAGTGATACGAGATATTATTTTTGGAGAACTCAAGCCGGAGCAGAACTTGATCTTTACGTTTTAAAAGATGGAAAAAAAATTGGTTTTGAAATCAAATTATCAGACGTTCCAACTATTACTAAATCTATGAAAACAGCGATGAATGATTTAAATCTTGATCATTTATACATTGTAAATTTATCTAACGACTTTTATCAAAAATCGGATAGGATCACTGTCGTTGGCATAAAGAAAATAAATCAATTATCAATGCTCTAAATAGTTCCTAGAATAACTGGTGTCGGTACTAGATAAGTCATAAACACACTAATAAAAGAAATCTTCCTCGAGTAGAGTAGCCGGCCCCAGTTACCCAGGGCCAGCCCTCGTGGAACGAAGCGTGCAAGTTTCCCCGCACTTCGCTCGGGCCCGCATAAGGCAGTTAATCGAACTGCCCGGCTAAACCAGACTTTTGGATGGTTTTTCTCCACCGTTGCAAACTCTTTTTCCTTGAATCAAAATACTCTTTAAATTCAGGATTAAAGGGCGTTATAGCAGCTTTGATCTTCGTATGGCGCCAGATTTTGGCCCCATTCTAAGATACGTGTAAAACCCGCCACTTGATTGGTCTAAACTGGAAATCTTTT
>PFNE01000008.1 GCA_002791835.1 Alphaproteobacteria bacterium CG_4_10_14_0_8_um_filter_37_21
ATAACAAGATTAAACTTCTGAAAAGACGGTGTTATGGTATTGAAAAAGTAACGACACTTTTTCAACGATTAGTCCTCGATTTAAAGGGATACCAACGGTTTGCATAAGTTACTCCCGGAAATATCAAAGACCCCAAATATTGTTAATTTATAACAATTTAATAGAAAGTATTAGTTTAAAATGACGTGTAAAAGACAAGAACCAAAGGTTTCATGCCTTGTTATCACCTATAATCAGGAAAACTTCATTAGAGAAACGCTTGATAGCATTCTGCGGCAAGATTATAAAAATTTTGAAATTATTGTATCCGATGATGGTTCTACAGATAAGACACAAGAAATTCTTGAAGCTTATAAAAAAAACAACCCAGATATTTTAACAGTTTTAACGCAACAAGAAAATGTTGGCATTACAAAAAACACAAACAGAGCGTTAGTAAAATGCACTGGACAGTATTTAGCTTTAATAGGTGGAGATGATATTTGGCTGCCAGGGAAGTTGGCAAAACAAATTCAGTGGTTTCAAAAAAACAATGATGCATCAGTTTGTTATCATGACGTTGTTGCTTTTGATTCCAAGACTAAGCGTGAACTTTATTTGTTTAAAGATCACCACCGGCAGTTAGTAGGTGGAATTGCAGAAGCATCAAATGGAGATTGTTTTGCTGCAGCATGTTCTGTGATGATTGATATAGGGCGTGTGCCAGATTTAATTTTTGATGAGGGATTACCACATGTTTCGGACTGGTTTTTTGTACTGGAAGCATTAATTAAAACCAATAGGAAAATCGGATATATTGACGGCCTATATGCTAAGTATAGAAAACACAGTCATAACATTACACATTTGAAAGATTTGAGATTTGAATTTTTAGAAGGATATAAAATTCTGTCAGAACGTTATCCTAAGTACAAAAAAGAATTAAAGAATGGATATTCAATTTATTATTCGGTTATACTATTAAACATGTTGAAGAATTTTAAGCTTACTTCGGCCTTTAAAATGCTACTAAATAGATCAGTAAATTTCAAATCCTTATTGAAGTGCTGCGTAAGAAGGATATTAAAAATATGAAGAGAAAAGGAATAATTTTAGCCGGTGGGGCAGGGACACGTCTTTACCCATTAACAAAAACAATTAGTAAGCAGCTCTTGCCAATTTATAATAAGCCTCTTATTTACTATCCATTAAGTACTTTAATGCTTGCCGGTATTCGAGAAGTTTTAATCATCACAACTCCTGAAGACCTTGAAAAATTTAAAGCATTATTGGGTGATGGGTCCCAGTTAGGAATTCGACTTGAATATGCTGCGCAAGAGGAGCCAAGGGGCTTAGCAGAAGCTTTCTTAATTGGTGAAGAATTTATTGAAAATTCTCCAACATCCTTGATTTTAGGTGATAATATATATTATGGGCAGGGGATGCATGGTATGTTACAGCAGGCAAATTCTCAAGAAGATGGTGCTCTTGTTTTTGGTTGTCATGTAGAGGACCCTTCACGTTATGGGATAGCTCATTTTGACAAAGAAGGTAAGCTAACAGAAATTGTAGAAAAGCCAGAGAACCCAAAATCATCAGTAGCAATAACAGGGTTGTATTTTTATGACAGCACTGTTGTGGAAAAAGCAAAAAAAGTTAGGCCATCACCACGTGGTGAGCTGGAAATCACAGATTTAAATAATTTGTATTTAGAAGAAGGAAAGCTAGGTCTTGTTAATTTAGGGCGCGGATTCGCTTGGTTTGATACTGGTACATTTGATTCCATGCTAGAGGCATCTCAATTTATTAAAACTGTAGAAAATCGTCAAAACCTAATGATTGGACAAATTGATGAAGTTGCATATCGAATGGGGTACACAACAAAGGAACATATTGAAACAGTTATAAGGCAATCAAAAGATTCGAAACAATCCTGTTATTTAGAAAGTTTAATTCATGAAAATACATAAAACTGCTATAGTTGGGGATATAAAAGTAGGTCAGGGGACTTCTATTGGCCCGTTTTCAGTAATAGAAGATGATGTCATTATTGGCTTAAATTGTAAAATACACCCCCATGTGGTAATTAATAGCGGGACTGTTATCGGAGATAATGTCGAAATTTTCCCAGGTGCACTGATAGGAAAAGAGCCAAAAGGTGCTGGTGCTTTAGCACGTCAACCCACTTTTGAAAAAAAAGTTACTATTGGTAATGATTGTTCAATAGGCCCGAATGCTGTTCTTTATTTTGAAGTAAAAATAGGAAGCAACTGCTTGATTGGTGATGGCGCTTCAATTAGGGAAAAAGTCACAATTGGCAACAAATGCATTATTGGCAGGCAAGTTGGCATTAGTTACAACTGCTCTATAGGAAATAATACGCGCATAATGGATGGTTCACAAATTGTTGGTAACTGTACTATTGAAGCTAATGTCTTTATCAGTATTATGGTAGGCACTGCAAATGATAATACATTTGGAAAAGATGGTTATCATGATAAGTTGCAAGGTCCAACAATAAAAAACAATGCTAACATAGGTGTTGGTGCCATTCTATTACCTAATATTACTATTGGGCAGAATACGATTGTTGGGTCCGGTGCAGTCGTCACAAAGGATGTGCCTGACAATAAAAAAGTAGTGGGCATGCCTGCTCGATGTATATAAAGCTCAATTAAAATGAAGAAAATTATTTCACTAATATTACAATACTTGGTTTATGAACTGTTGCTCATAACTTTACGTACTTTAAATCTCATAAATAGTAATTTGATAAAAAAAAAATTTAGAAAATTACTTGCTGGTATATATATATATATATATCGCCATACAAAAGCAAAAAGACTGCCTGCTATGACTGTTTATATGTATTTATATGATAAAGATTTATTTGAATTAGAGCAGTTTAAAAAATCAACAATTTTGTTTAATTCTAGAATTTGGAAGCACTTTAGTAAGCATAATAATCATTATCTTAATAAAAGCGCACTATATCAAAAGGAATATAGTTATATATCATATTACAAGTTCTTAGATACTTGCTCTGTCTTGGATATTACAGATTTTTGTGCCGATGGTGACATACAGTATCTTAAAAAAGGGGCTGAAATAACTTTATCTTCACCCAATGTACTGAACAAGGGGCTTTGTGAAAAAACATATTCTATCAAAGAACCAGATTCATATATTGCATGCTTACAAGATGTTATTGTACACAAAAATGCAAGTATACTACAAAAAACTAATGATCAGTGGAATTGGATTTCCTACGAGCCGCAAGCTCACCCAAAAGTTAAATTTGTTGCTAACTATTGGAAGCAGTTTATTTATTATGACAACGATAAAAAACAGGTTTTGATTCCTAAAATCAACAGACCATCAAGAACTGTAAAAGAGGCTATTCTATTAAATGGACGTTGTAGTGAAAATTACTTTCATTGGATATTAGAATCGCTTAGTCGGGTCTATATTTTAGAAAAGCAGTCTTTTTTCAATCTTGAAAACACACCACTTTTAATTTTGGATTCTATGCCAATTACGCATTATGATACGCTTAAAATTTTAGCGCCAGATCGACCTGTTATATATTATAGCGAAGCTGAAAATATTGCAGTTGAAAAGTTGTACGTTTTATCTGTTCCAACACTTCACTATGACGATATAGATATTCCCTTTCTAAAGGGCGCATCTGTAGATTTTGATTATTTTAGGTTTGTTCGCAATCGGGTGTTAAATTCAAAAGAATACAATATAATTAGTGAGCTTAGCTACCCTAAAAAGATTTTTGTTACACGTCCAAAAGGTGCAGCACGTTCTATTAAAAATCAAAAAGCAATAGAAAAATACTTAGTATCGAAAGGATTTAAAATTGTTTATCCAGAGAATATGTCTTTTATAGAGCAGGCTCAGTGCTTTGAAAATGCAGACGTTATTGTTGGTGTGAATGGAGCAGCCTTAACAAATCTTATCTTTGCGAATCAAAAAGCTAAAGTATTTATTTTAATTAATGAATATAATGAAGACTTTACTTGGCACTATAATTTGGCCAAACATGTTGCAGGTTGTGATGTTTTTCATATAACAGGCAAGCCAGTTGGATCAATTAGATTTAAGTATCCTTATGAGGAGAGAATGGAAAAAGTAAAACAGGGTTATAAAATAGATATGCATGACTTAAAACGGTTTATTTAGAGGGCGATTTTTATGGAAGAAAACATCTTGAGCACGTGTCATTTTATTAACTATTATAATAGATCAGACGACCGTGGCGAGCTTACTGTTATAGAAAAAAACATTCCTTTTTCTATTCAAAGAATATACTACTTGCATAAAGCGAAAGCAGGCAATCGGGGATTTCATGCGCATAAAAAACTGGAACAGGTAATTATTGCTATTCATGGTTCATTTACGTTAAAAATAGATGATGGACGAGAAACAAAAACCATTACGATGGATGACCCAGCAAAAGGGTTATATGTTTGTCCCATGATTTGGCGAGAAATATCCAATTTTTCTGCAGATGCCGTTTGCTTGGTGCTTGCTTCACAAGTTTATGATGAAGATGATTATATTAGAAATTATGAAGAGTTTGAAAATGCAACAATCTAAAACAACACAAATAGCACCAACAATACCATTTTTAGATCTGTCGTTGACGTATAGCAGTATCCAAGAAGAAATAGACCAAGCTTATCATAAAGTTATGAAGAACGGTTACTACATTAAAGGTGAAGAAGTTTCTTTGTTTGAGGAAGAATTTGCTAAGTATTGTAATGCCAAACATTGTATTGGCGTTGCAAATGGTCTTGATGCTTTGAAACTTATTTTAATGGCCCTAGAAATTGGGCCTGGTGATGAGGTGATTGTTCCAGCCCATACCTTTATTGCGTCATGGTTAGCTGTTTCAGCTGTTGGTGCAACTCCTGTACCTGTAGAGCCTGATCCAACAACATATCTGCTTAATACAGATCTAATTGAAAGTGCTATTACATCAAGGACTAAAGCAATTATGCCTGTGCATTTGTACGGCCAAGCTGTAAACATGCATGCCATTAATTCTATTGCAACAAAACATGACTTGTTTGTTGTTGAAGATGCCGCGCAAGCACATGGTGCTGAAGTAGATAATATGCGTGTCGGTTCATGTGGTCATGCTGCAGGATTTAGTTTTTATCCTGGTAAAAATTTAGGCTGTTATGGAGATGGCGGGGGTGTTACAACTAATGATGCATCACTGGCTAAAAAAATACGAAAACTCTCAAATTATGGATCGCAAGAACGGTACTATCATGATGATTTGGGTATTAATTCAAGGTTAGATGAACTTCAAGCAGCATTTTTGCGTATTCGCTTAAAATATTTAGACCAATGGAATGCACGCCGTACATCAATTGCCAAACTTTACATACAAGAAATTAAAAACAATTGGGCTCTACCATGCTCTGTGAAAGGTAATAAACACGTGTGGCATTTGTTTGTTGTACAAGTAGATGGGAACCGGTATAATATCATGGAGAAATTGTTAAAAAAAGGGATTCAGACACTGATTCATTATCCTGTTCCCTGTCATAAATCTGGAGCTTATCAAAATATGAATAGTTTATCGCTACCTATTACAGAAAAGCTTTCTAAAAATATTTTAAGCTTACCAATTGGTCCCCACTTAAAAGACAATGATGTGGAATACATTGTTGAAACAGTTAATAAGATTTAAACCATGACACAGGAAAAACATACTATTATTCAACCCAAAACAAATTTTTTCAGCTTAAATATTGCAGAATTAATGCAATGGAAATTTTTATTTTTTTTAATGGTAAGAAGAAACATTAAAGTTCTCTATCAAAATACCGCGATTGGTATTTCCTGGATAGGCATACAGTCTATCTTAACTCTGCTTGTTTTTTCTGCTCTTTTAATGAGAATGGGTGGGCTTGAAACTCAAGAAATACCTTATCCCCTTTTTGCGTTTGGTGGTATTATTTTATGGCAAGGTTTTTCAAAAGCTTTATTACATGGTAGCGGTAGCTTAATAGCTCAGCAATCGGTCATTACGAAAGTATACTTTCCCAGAATTTTAATACCCTTTAGTACAGTAACAAGTGTTGGGATAGATATATTAGTAAATTTTATATTTTTTATTGCCTTATTTGTTGTCTACTCCTTCCAACCATCCCTAACTTCTATTTTATCAATTTTATTATTGGGGTTATCTCTGGTAGTAGCATTTTTTGCATCTCTTATTTTTTGCGCTTTAAGTTTACGGTATCGAGATTTGCAACTCATTTTGCCATTTATAATGCAAATAGGGCAGTTTGCTACACCAATATTTTATCCGCTGTCAGCTTTGTCTAGAAAATGGCAATTAGTGGTTGCTATTAATCCCATTACTAGCGTTGTTGAATTGTTGAGGTGGAGCCTTTTTGAGAAATATCCCTTTCCAGATCTTTTTATTTTAAGTGTTTCTTTTTTTAGTTTTTTTTGTATGTGTTTGATGGGGGTTTATTTGTTTAATAAAAATGAGCGTCAAGCTGCTGAGCTATTATAGGTAGGTTATGATGAGTGAAGATGTAATTCTTATTGAAAATATTTCTAAGTTTTTTGTAAAAAACAAAATTAACCTCTCTAAGGTGGTTAAAGATTTGGTTTTAAGTTCTTTTCACAGGTCTGCTAAAAATGTGCGCCATCAAGAACTGGAGTCCAATAAACACTGGGCACTAAAGGATATTAACTTTTCTGTTAAAAAAAACGATGCTGTTGGTTTGGTAGGTTTTAATGGTTCTGGAAAAAGCACCCTACTAAAAATACTATCTAGAATTATTGAACCAACAACTGGAATTATTAAAATTAAAGGACGGGTAAATTCTTTATTAGAGGTCGGAACCGGTTTTCACAGCGATTTGTCAGGTCGAGATAATATTTTTTTAAATGGCGCAATATTAGGAATGTGTCGCCATGAAATATTAGAAAAATTTCAGTCTATCGTGGATTATTCTGAAATAGCTGATTTTATTGATATGCCAGTTAAATATTATTCAAGTGGTATGTATGTCCGCCTTGCTTTTTCAGTTGCAGCACATTTATGTCCTGAAATCTTATTTTTAGATGAAGTCTTAGCTGTTGGCGATCAATCATTTCAAAAAAAATGCCTTAACACGTTGTCTGAACTACAAGAACAAGGGACGACTCTTATATTTGTATCTCATGATATAAAAAGTGTTCAAAGATTATGTAACCGTTCTGTATTAATTCATAAAGGTGATGTTATTTGTAATGATGACATAGCGACGGTTGTGAAAGAGTATAATAAACTACAAAAGGGAAAAGTATAATGAAAATTTTTGTAACCGGCGGGTGTGGGTTTATAGGATCTGCTGTTGTGCGATATTTAATCCACAAGACGAATCATGAAGTTGTCAATATTGACAAAATGACGTATGCTGCGTCACAAAAGTCAGTAGCGTGTTGTGAAACTTCAGAGCGATATTTTTTTGAAAAAGTAGATATAGTAAATAAAAAAAAAATAGAAGGTCTTTTTGATCAATATCAGCCAGATAAAATTATTCATTTAGCTGCAGAATCGCACGTTGATAGATCTATAGATGAGCCATCTGATTTTATTAATACTAATATTGTTGGCACCTATGTTCTCCTAGATCAGGCGCATAAATACTACAAAAATCTTCTTGGCGGGAAAAAGGACACCTTTAGGTTTCATCATGTATCAACAGATGAAGTTTTTGGTGACCTTGATGATACGGGGTTTTTTGATGAAAAAACTTCATATGATCCAAGCTCTCCTTACTCTGCAAGTAAGGCTGCATCCGATCATTTAGTACGGGCGTGGGGTAGAACATTTGGTCTGCCATACACAATCAGTAACTGTACAAATAATTATGGTCCGTACCAGTTTCCAGAAAAAATGATTCCGGTTATGATTCTAAACTGTTTGAATGAAAAAAGCCTTCCTATTTATGGGAATGGTTTAAATGTACGTGACTGGCTTTATGTAGAAGATCATGCAGAAGCAATATATAAAATTTTGTTTGATGGAAAAAATGGTGAAACTTACTGTGTTGGTGGAGAATGTGAAAAAAACAATTTGGATATTGTTGATTCAATTTGTAACTTAATGGACTCACTCTATCCTTTGACAAATGCTAAGGATTCTTATAAAGAATTAAAGACTTTTGTAAAAGATAGAGATGGTCATGATTTTCGGTATGCTATGGATATAAAAAAAATAAAATCTGAATTAAATTGGAGTCCAATACATACATTTGATGAAGGTATCAAGAAAACAGTAAAATGGTACACTCAGCACTGGGGCTGTGTTGCATGAAGGAAGCATCTCAGTGTTTGACAAAATGAATTTATCTTGCTATACCTATAACAGAATTGATAAAAATGGATTTGAATATGCGCACAGGAATACGAATCATTGCACAGTGCTATGATATAACAACTGGAAAAACGGTAGAAGAAACTGTTTTGCGAGATGAAATTTTGGCTCTATGATATTTCCTGGAGTAACTTATGCAAACCGTTTGTATCCCATTAAATCCAGTATTAATCGTTGAAAAAGTGTCGTTAGTTTTTCG
>PFNE01000013.1 GCA_002791835.1 Alphaproteobacteria bacterium CG_4_10_14_0_8_um_filter_37_21
TCCATTAATTCACGAAAGCAGAAATCTTTACGTGGCGGCAGTTTTACTTAATGTGCACAGGAGGCCAAATACGCATTAATCAAGGAAAAGGAAATAAGGATCGTATCGTCCCTTATCCTGAAAGTTTTAATGATGTTTTAAGTTATCATATCGCTGGAATGGTAAAAAATGGTTCCGTTTACCTCTTTGAATCGGATCATAAACGTGGATATTCAGACCGAGGCATACGAAAAATGCTTTCAAAATACACAAAAGCAGCAGGAATAACGAATTCAATCTCTCCTCATAAACTGCGTCATTTTTTATTTACGTGGCTTAAAAAACAGGGTGTTGATGATGCCCTTATTCAGCCATATTCAGGCCATGAATCAAGGAAATCCCTAGAGATTTATTCAAAACTCTCTCTTGCTGATGCACAAGAAAACTATGAAAACTTGATTAAAAAATTCCCTGTTTGAAACACCAAAAATGATCCCTTTTACATGATTCTTAGTGCGGGGCCAGTTTAGGGCTTTTTGATAACCCGCAACCAGTTGAATTACAATCATACCCCACGCAAAAATCTTAATTGGTTTACGCCAATGGAGGCTTTTCAAAAAAACTTAACTTGTGTTGCACTTCGTTCTTGAATCTGGCTTAACAATGCTGACAGGATAAGTGCACCTAAAATCTGAAAAATACTGGTATTTCTAAATATTTCAAAACGCTTTTTTAAAAAGATCCAAATATAATTTTTTAATCAAAAAAAATATAAGAATTTAATTCAGCGACCCGCAACCAGTTGACTAATAAAAGAAATCTTCTTAGATGAGAGAGTACAAGTTTTTCTTAAAATACACAATATTTAAAACTCGGAACTTGATTTTTTTGTCCAGAGGACCAAACGGCGGGTTTTACATGGATGTTAGGGGATGGCCTATAGGGACAAATTAATTTACTCCTTTTAATCAGAAATCAGTGTATCTAATAATTTATAAAGTTGTCCCACTAAATAAAAAGGGATAGATAGCAATTTGTAATTAACCTGTTTTCCATTCTCAACCATGACACTAACCTCTGCCATACTTAATACATCATTATTAATGCGCACAGCAATTTTCCCTTTTTTTCTAAACATAAAACTGTGAAGAGATTTTAAACTTCCTGTACTGCCTGATTTTACTTCAATAGGTATAATTTTTTGATTAGACTCTATTAAATAATCAATCTCTGCACTTGATCCATTTTCATCACGTTGCCAATAATAAAGCATAGGCTCCAAAAAAAATGGAAATGAACATCTAAGCATTTGCCCAACAATTTGTTCAGAAATTGCACCTTGCATTTGATTTTTAATAAAAGGTGAAATAGATCCAAGTGCTCTATTTGCCAAACCGACATCTAAAAATATTTGCTTGAAAGATTTGTCTTGTAGTTCAGATTCTAACGGCACACTATTCCCTAGTGATCTACTAACTTTATGCGCCAAACGTGCTTTATTAAATAAGGATAATATTTGTTTTGCTGTAACTGCTTGAATATTCTTATCTGCTTTAGAATAAACAAATTTTTCACCTAGCTGCGCAGGAATTGCCTTTAAAATAGAATCTAGTCTATGAATATCGAGGCGTCCTTTATATTTAAAGAAATCATCTCTATACGTTGATAATAAATCTTGGTGAATTTTTATAACAGATTCATATGACTGTGTTTTAATATATGTATTAATAGCTTCCGGCATCCCCCCTATAAATGAATAAATTTGGAATTGCTCTGTTAATGTTTCATGAATTATAGGGTTGATTTCCATAGACTTATCAACGTCAATCAGAAACTGCGCCAACTTTTCTTTTTTATTAGCCCTTAAAAATTCTTCAAATGAAAGAGGTTCTAAATGTAAATACGTTATGCGACCGACCGGCATGCTAAATGCGTGGTCCTGAATAATGAATTCCAATAATGAACCTGCCACTATAACGGCAAGATCAGGAAGTTCTTCATAAAACCATCGTAATTTGGCGAGTAGTTCCGGTGCATCCTGAATTTCATCTAAAAACAAAATACTTTTGCTGGGCTCAATTGTGTTAGAAAAATATAACTCTAAATTTCGTATAATAGATTTTGGGTCATTACCATCGAAAAGTTTTTTAAGATTTGGATCTCTTTCAAAGTTAATCTCAATTAACTGTTTTTTTGTATTTTTAGCAACGGATCGAGCTAACCACGTTTTCCCTACTTGGCGTGCACCCCGCACAACTAATGGTTTTCTATTTTGATCTAAAATCCATTCTTTTTCCAGGTAAACTTGGGCTTTTCTAAACATGAATCAATATCAAACGAGTATATCTAACAATTAGAGTATTATAAATACAATATATAAGTCAAGAAAATAGGAGCCTCTTTTCTTTGTAAGATTACCAAATTATTAAAATAATCAACTCTGGTTGTTATACACAACTGGTTGGGGGTTAAGGAAATGTAGGCTCTTCCGTACTTCCAGTGATTTTCATGCAAACAGCTTATAGCCCAATAAATCTAGTAACAATCGTTGGAATAGTGACTCAGGTTTTGAAATCCCGTAGAAACGTCTTTTAAGGACTTTTATTTTATTATTAAGCCCCTCTGCAAAAGGCTTTGTTCGGCAGGGTCTTGAAAGTTGAGATTTTCTAACCATTTTGTTAATATGTTTTAAAAACAATCACTCTTTTAAATGCCATACAAACCAAAACTGAAGTCACCATCTATTAAGTCACGTTCCAAGCCAAAATATAAAGTTATCAATTGGACAGACCAGTTGCTAAAGTGAAGTGCAACACCTTCTTTTTATCTATTTTTCAATAAACAGTTTAAGGTGTTGTACTTCACTTTAGAACAGGGAAAGGCGTTGTGTTCACAAGGCCAAATAGGCTTAAACAAATTTATATGGATGTGTAAGACACGAATTTGAACCAAATTTTGTACTTTTATACCAACTCTTTGCGCCCCCATATTTAAAAAGTGAATTAAAATTCATTGGTAACATTGCTTCATCATCCGTTAAATATTTATCAATTGCTGCAGATAACGCATGTCCTGCTATCCATGCATGATCTACATCAACAGGCATATAACGTTTTAATTTAAAAAAATCTTTATGTAATGGGTTTGCGGAAGGATGTTTCTTTAGATTTTCAATGAAATCAAAAAAATGAATCCAGAGAGATCCATTTGGTTTTGATGCCATAAGATTAACATCAAGCCAATTGTTACTTGTTTCACAATCGCGCTGACAGAATACATAGTCAAATTTGTCGATAGCCTCCTGAATATCATATCGTAATAAAGTTCCCATATCTGCATAAATACCTCCAAATTTGCTCAAAATATTATAACGTAATAAAATACCCGAATTTGCAAAACGATTCATACTGTACAGTGCATCAAAAATTTCTTTCCCGCGCATAGAGGTGGAAATTTCCTGTGTATGTCTAATTTGAGCATTTGGTATGTTAGTATTAATCCACCTAAGCGTCTGTGGCAGTAATTCAGGAACATTAAACCAAAAGATAGTTTGCCAATTCCCAATCAACACTGAAAGAGAGTTTTTTACTTGAATAAGTAATTTTTCAGATACTTCAAAAGGATTTTTAGGATCTGTTAGCCAAATGCGGTGATGAATATGTGGAATTATTTTTTTTGCTTTCTCTAACTTATTTAAATACAGATTTAAAGCTTTTTGATAATGATATCGGCGTTTTTCAACAACTGACTCTTTACTCATACCATGAAAATGTTCATTTATGCACTGTACCAACCCATCATGTGCTAAAGAATAATCAGAAATTAGTGTACCATAAATATCTTTTTCTAGTTGAGTAGAAGGTATTCCAAAATAACCTAGCAAGCTGTTTAATGTTATTGGAGATCGTAGGGATGATGTATTGCCATACTTACCATCTTGAAACCAACTATGAAGACTATTAAACTTATAAGAGTCTCCCTCTGAAGTTAAAGCATATGATAATCCCTTATTTCTTAATTCATATAATTGTGGAAAAAATATTTCTGATGATATCAATGCAACCCCACTATCATTGCGTTTTTCAACACTTTTCATATATTCATAATTAGAACGAGTAAGCTTACTCCAAATAGAAAAAATATTTCCAAAAAAAGAACTGCCTTGATGTGCGGCTAGAAAACCCTCTACTATTTGATTGGAATTATTTCTTCTTCCAAATATATGTTGGTATTGCTTCATTTGAACTTCAAGGTTAGGAAAAATTTCGGCTCCTAGATCGCAATAAACCCCTCCACATTGCATCAACACAAATAAGCGTGCAATATTACTGGCTACTGTATAATATGAATCACTCATCAAACCATCAAAAATATTCTGCGGCCAAAGTGAATGAAGTGTAATTTCCTTTAATTCTCTAACTGCAACCCCTGGAATATTTTGTTGAAGGTAAGTTATTGCATTCTCTATTTTTGACTTATCAATGCACCAAAAAACATGTTTCCAATTGCTGCCAAGTAAAAGAGTATTATCTACATATTTTTTCAGTGCTATTTCTGGTGGATCGTATAAAGGATTTAGCCACATCCGGTGGTTTATTTTAGGAATTTTAGGACCAGATAGACTTGGTGGCGTAGATATCAAAAGCTCTAAAAAATCCGGCCTTTCTTCATAAAGACTAGATAGCATCATAATTTCATCAATATATTTATGCATGTAAAAAAACGTAGAATTAGAAGTATGTGAAACACTTGAAACTAGCGGCAACACACTAACACCCAACAGCACGTTCAGTCCATGTTCATTAACATCCCAAGTGACGTGGTTTTCCATGCCGGTTAAGTTTTCAAGCCCGATAAAGTAGGACATAAATCCTAAAGTTAATTCGATGGTTTGACCAGAGGCGAGGGTTATGTGACGCTTCTGTGAAATTCGGTTGCCGTCTGGTCCTGTTAAGGAAAACGTCATCTTTTTATCATTTGGATTAATAAATTTTCCTCTTCGGTATTTTTTACCACTAAATAAGTAAAAAAATTCTTCATCGGTTACAAATATCTGTGCTTCTTTTGCAGAAATGACACGCGTTATTGTGGCTGTTACATCAAACGCTACAGCTTGCTCACCTTTATTTTCAAATTTTACCTTCTTTTGTCTTGCAATTTCAAAATGTGTTGCATAATCTGTGCCAGATGAAGTCGATACAGCAGCTGCCACAATTGTTGTTGCATCACCTGTAATTGAGGAGCTTGCACCACCATCCGCACCAAAAATCAAAGATATACTCAAAAAACTTAATCCTAGAATTTTTTTCATTTCTATACTCTCATATTTTTATATTAATAATTTATTCCAATAGATTGTAATGCTAATTGAATAGGAATAATTTCAACTAAATCAGGGTTATCACGCATATATGTCATGAAATTTTCATGTATAGCCTCTTCCTGTCTTTTCTTATACTCATCAAAATTATGATCTGCATAATGCTTCCCCACTCTATTTTTTTCAAGATCTAAACATTCCAGTGCTTTTCCGTTAGTTAAAGTTTTTTTTCTTAATTGATCTATACTTCTTACAGGAAATTCCCTTATATGAGCACCAAGAGTAAATGCATCACAAACCCCATCAGTAAATGGAGCTGCTCGAGAAGGAAAATGGTTTCCTTGAACTAGCATAATACCTTTTTGAGTTCTAAAAAAACACTTACCATTCCACATTGAAAGAGAATCAGATCTTCCATGTGGATTTCCTTTATGTAGAGAATCTAAATTTTCAAAAAATTTTTCTTGATGTGGTGTTCCTAAATGATTTTTTTTGGGGAGATAAGTAAATCTTGGTATATACCCCCAATTAACATGATTAGGAATCTGAGAAAGTATACATGAAATTGGTTTATCAAATACTAAAAATTCATCAGCATCATTGGGAAATATGAAGTCAACGTTAGGATATTGTTTTTGAATTAAATAACTTATAGCGTTTGATCGTGAAGTTTGCAGATATTCAATACGTTTATCTGAAATTAAATGTAATTTTACATCTGTTGCTTTTTGTCTAAAAATATCAATTTTTTTAACAGTATCATCATCAGACCCGTTATCTATTATAAAAAAAACTCTGAATCCCATAAAATAATGCCAAGATAAGTTCTCTAGGATGATGTCACTTTCATTTTTTACCATTAAAAATAATGCTACATTAAAACATGGTAATTGTTGTTCCCTTATATTTATCGCATTAACAATAATTTCTCTTGGGTTTTGATCCCTCAGTATACTAATAAAAGCTTCATTTCTGAGTGGGCCCTCAAAATATTGTTTATAGCAAAATATGGAAAAAAGTTCTTCATAAAAGAAAAATTGTTCACTCTCCTTCTTATCCAAATTATTTGTCCAACTGAACTCTCCATAAATATTTTCAAACAGCTGAAATAAAGCAATGGAATTATTGCTGTTTGGATACATGTTTTCTACTGCACGTACTGCCGAAGATTTAATTTCACTATTACGACCTAATTTTTCACGTAAATCACCTAGCTTTTCATAAAGATTATAGTGGCTAAAAACAGCCTGTATTTGTGTATCATTTCCATCTATATCTTTTTTGTTTTGATTAAATAAAGCTGATTTTATTACATTAACATCATCTTCAAATCTAAAAGGAACAGGAGTGATCATTTTTACTAATGTGTTATTTAGAAGTGCCATAGCAAAAAACCATATATCATCGCCTCTTGGAGCCAACGTCAATAGTGTTTGAACATCAAACACTTCTCTTGATAGTGAATTTTCTGGGTATAAAACTCCTCCACATCCAGTTTGCAAAACAGCTTCAGAACTACTCATATTCTCTGCTGTTTGTAACGGCCATGTTACATACGGACTTAAAGTTTTATCTTGATTCCAACGAATTGCACGTCCTCTATTTGCAAAAACAGTGTGTGGTGATAAGGTATGCGCTTGCATTAAAGATTTAACCAAAATTTCAGGGTAGATAATATCGTCATCAACTGTAATCACAGTTGCATTAGGAAATTCCCGTAATGTTGGAATAAGCTTTTTAGCTGATTTTAAATTCTCACAATAACGAATTTCTAAACCTCTTGATTCTAAATGAGTTAATATAATAGGCAACTTTTTATCAGGAAATTCTTCCTTCGCTAACCAAAGGATAATCCTATTTGGTTTTACATCTTGTCGCATCAAGGATTCTATTGTAAGCCACACTGTAGATATTCTTGGAGCCCATGTCGTTAGACTGACTATTAATTCTTTATCATAGCGTTTTGTAGTTGTGCCTTTACAACGTGACATAGATTCATAATAAAGATCAGAATTGATTTTTAATGGATCATGTTCAAAGTATTTTTTATACAACACCATTTGTTGATCTAAGTCAGATGGTAGAGCAGGATACGGTACACCCAATAAAACATTAAGCCCAGCCTCATTAACATCCCAAGACAGGTGATTTTGAATGCCCTTAATATTTCTTATTCCTGTGAAATAGGATAAGTGATTAACATCAAATTCAACACTTTCCCCAGCAGAAAGGTTAACACCGCGCATCTGTGGGTATGGAAGGGAATGTTGTTGCATCGTATCATTCGCCTCATTATTAAGGACAAATTTTCTGTAACGTTTACCGTCATGGATATAAGAAAAACCTTCATCCGTTGTAAACGTCTTTATTTCTTTTGGGCCAAGAATAGCCATATAATTGGAAAGAACGATAAAGGAAACAGGCTCTGTCCCTTTGTTTTCAAATCGTGCATGGCTTTGCCGCGCCGATTCAAATAAACCTGCATAATCAGCAGCTTGCACTGAAAAAAGTGCCTGGACCAACGCCAGAGTATAAAAAATCCGTATTTTTTTCATTGTACCCCGTATATTTGAATAAATTTTAAAAAATTATTCTCCCTCATTATTCTTATGATATAAGTTAAATTATTAAAATTTTATTAACATTTTAAATATCTACGGCACAATGACAGTAATTTTATGGGGATTTTTTGGCTCTAGGCCTCCTGTGCACATTAAGTAAAACTGCCGCCACGTAAAGATTTCTGCTTTCGTGAATTAATGGAGAAAAGATGTTGATTTTATGCC
>PFNE01000038.1 GCA_002791835.1 Alphaproteobacteria bacterium CG_4_10_14_0_8_um_filter_37_21
AGCTGCACCTAGTGAAAAAATACTAAATGAAGAATAGCATTTATTTTAACTCATGACGACACTATCTAGTACGTTTATATGCTTCATGTTATAGCCCTCTGAAAACTTTAATGCCATATTTTTCTTCCTTTGAACATACTAACTCTCTATCTGCTATGCTTTCTGCGCTTGAAATTGGAAGGAATATAAGTTCATATTGTTGAGATATAGATAAAAAATTTTCAGCTTCGTCTTTTTCTATTTCAAAAACAATAAATGAATCGGCAGCTGATTCGACATCAGATGGTTTTTTCACAACTGGTTCATCATCACTGTTTTGGCTTTCGGTCATATCTAATATTTTAACGCCGCACATGACACGTTCTGTTTTTGTGCCTAGGTTTGTTTTTTTTGATATAGCAACATCAACACGCATACCAGGATAAATGGATGGGTTTACAATTTGTTTGGGTGTAACATTTAGGTAAATAGACCTAAAATTAGGCTTAAGTAATTTTTGAACAAACAGTTTATTTTTTTTAATAAAATTAATTTCATGCAAAATATCACCTGGTTCCATATGCCGTGCTGCAACATATTGGGGTAAGTCATTTAGCACATTTTCAGCAAGGTGATACGTATCTTTATACTCTTCTTTTGGTATTTCAACTTTTTCAATTTGACTGTTTACTAAAACCTCACCGCGCCTTATGACGCTACTAGCTTTTAATATAAATGCAACTTTAGCGTTTTTAAAAGCAAGTGCAGAATCAGCTGCATCTTTTAACTGTTTTAGGTTTTCCTCTTTTTGTATTTTAATGCGTTCTTCCACAAAGGTAATAATATCACCAATATAAAAGATTAAATTTAGGGCTATAAAGGCGCCTGCATACATAAATATTTTTTTGTTTTTCTTAAACCAATTATTCTTTTTGGATTTTTTTTTATTTACTGTCATCTCTACCCCTTAAGAACAAAAGATAAATAAACAGCATATAAACCAGCAGGTGCTATGGCTAAGCCATATGGCATATATTTTTGCATCGCAATATGTGACACTTCTTTTTTTACCGCTATCAAATCATCTATAAAAAAATATGATAATTTGTTGAATATATTATTTTGAAATGCCTTTAAACGTATAGCATGTACATGTTTTTTAAAGGCAAGAATTAAAATAGCAAGAATGCCGCCTAATAAAACTGTATAAATAATTAAGTGGAGTGTGTAAAATGGGCCAATACCAAAAGATAAACTGCTTAAAAGTTTTGAATCACCAAAACCCAATATATTAGACTGTGCTAAAAGTATGCCTGTAAAAAATATGATTGTGGGGAATATTAAGTTGTATGGAATACGACTATAATCTGTTAATAAAAAATAGATTAAAAATGTTCCTAAAATGAATATAGATAACGAATTTGGGATAATAAAAAAAAAGAAGTCAAAAATGACAACAAGTATGAGCGCGATACTAAGAAGTGCAAAAACTGCCATGATCATTCTGTATGTAACTCCAATCTATTTTAAATTGTACCGAATGTTATCTAAAAGCGCAATTCTCTCCACTTCGTCCATTTCACCTTCTAATAAGGTATGAAATTCATCAAGTTGATGATTCATTGCATATACTAATGCTAGGTTATGTCTATTTTTTGTGTGAATCATGATAGGTTTTAAAATCACTAAAGCTTCAGTCAGATTATTAGAAAAAGCAAGGGACATCCCTAAATTGCTTTGGTAATTTTCATTGTTTGGGGCTAAGCTAATTGCTTTTTTATACTGTTCTTGTGCCGCGACATGATAGCCTTGCAAATCTAAGGAAACACCTAAACTATTAAATACTGATGATTTTTTAATATTTTCAGTTGTGATACTTTCAAATAATTTTTGTGCTTCTTCAGCTTTGCCTGTTGTTAAGTGAAGCTCTGCTAAGGTTTTTTTAATTTGTGGATTTTCTTGATCTATTTGAGATGCACTTAAAAGTGCTGTTTCAGCAGCCTCATACTGTTTTAATTCTTTTAAGGCTATAGCCTTACGTAATAGTAAATCAACATCTAAAGCGTCTTGTTCGTTATCAACATGGCATAACGAAAGTGCTTGGTCGTACTGCTGTTGTTCAAGTAATTTATCAATTTGATATAATTTCAGTGTATTGTTTTCTTTTTGGCACCCTGCTAGCGACAAAACAAAAACTAGAAATGATATGCGAAACATCATATTTTATCGATTATATATAACTCCATTATTTTAAGGTTACTGGATAACGCCTAGGAGGGCAATAGGCCATATGACTGTAATAGGGAGCCCTTTGTGTGATAGCTTTAAGCGGCAGTTCGTACTAATGAAAATTTAAAAGCCCAACTAAAGTACCGCTAAGGCATGTGGCCATGGTGCCAATAAGCACTGCTTTTGGCGCTAAAGATATAATATCATTACGTCGTTCTGGTACTAGTGTTCCCAGGGATCCTATCACCATCCCAACGGAGGAAAAGTTGGCGAAACCACATAATGCATACAGCATGATTTTTTTTGAATGATCTGAAAGCGTGCTTTTTGAAAGTTCAGCAAAAGCGAATACTTCGTTTAGAATTGTCTTTGTTGCTAATAATTGCCCTGCTTCCAGTGATTCTGACCATGGCACACCCATTGAAAAGGTAAAGGGGGCTATCAAATAGCCTAATATATTTTGTACAGAATAAGCGTGACCAATTGTGACTAACGTAATTTTGCCAACAAGTGCATTTAATAAAAAGATAAGTGCTGCAAAAACAATAAGCATGGAAGTGATGTTCCAAAAAATGCTCATCCCATCAATGGCACCTTTAGATATAGCATCCATAGAGCTTTTAAAATTAAAGGGTGCAATTGCATCACCTTGTGTTTTTTCGCCGTCTTCAGGTATCAAAATACGCGTTAATGTAATGGCAGCTGGAATACTAATAAGGGATGCTACTAAAATATGCGGTACAACATTATCAAATGTATTACCAAGTATCATGGCATATAAAGGAACAGCTGCAGCGGATGTTGTGGACATACCGCAGGCGATCACCATTAAAAGTTCTGTTCGGGTAAAATTGGTTAAATATGGGCGAATAAGCAAAGGTGTTTCCATTTGGCTTAAGAATAATTTAGCCGATGCCACAACGCCCATAGCACCACCAACATGGAAAAGTTTTTGAAAAATTGGGGAGAGCGTCCGCACAATAAAGGGGATAACTTTTAGGTGGAATAAAAGCATAGATAGTGCACTAACAACAATAATAAGGGGTAATGCTTGGAAAGCAAAAACAAATAAACTATGTTCGGCACCATCTTTTAAGATGAAAGGTGCGTCGCCCCCGCCAAGGTAGCCAAATACAAAAGATGTTCCTGCGCGGGTTGCATCTTTTAACAGCATCACAAATGAACTGGCAGACTGTATGCTAGATTTTATAGCCGGTACAAATGTGATCAGCAACATAATGATGCATTGTATTAAAAAGCCTTGAATAACAAAACGCCATTGAACCTTTTGTTTATTTTCCGACAATAAAAAAATAGTTAAAAATATAGCGCAAACACCAATGACACCTTGAAAATTTGATAAGTGCATAGTGTTTTTCCTTTTTAACGTAGGGTTGTAATCGCAACAGGTAGGTTGTTCAGCCCGATGTTGGCTTCAAGTTCTGCTAATTTTTTTGGCAAGTCTGCTGCCCACTGGGTTATGTTGCCAGCACCTAAATAAATGATTGTATCATCGGCTTTCATTGTGCCCGCAAGAATAGATGGTATCGTGTTTGGATCTGTGACCGTTATAACCGATTTTTGATTTTGTTTTATTTTTTCAGCTAACGTGTTGGAAGATATGCCTGTTATTGGGTCTTCGCCGGCTTCATAAACGGGTGCTAATATAATTTGATCAGCGTTTTTAAAACAGGTTGAAAATTCATCAAATAAATCACGCAATCGTGTATACCTATGTGGCTGCATAACCGCCAAAACGCGCCCTTTTGTTGATTGCTTTGCTGCCTTTAAAACCATTTGTATTTCTGTTGGGTGATGCGCGTAATCATCAATAATTTTAACGCCCTTTACAGTGTCAATATGCGTAAAACGCCGCTTAACACCCTTAAAATCGCTTAAAGCTTTTCTAATGCCATCTTCGTTAATGGCAAGTTCTTCTGCAACAGCTATTGTTGATAAAAAGTTCAAAACGTTGTAATCACCAACCATCGGTAAGAATAAATCTTTATAGCGCTTTGGCAGTGCTGTGATTTGCTTGTTTGTATCCGTTATGTGTTTTTTATTTTTTTGTGCAATATCCACATCAAAATAAGTGCCGCCCATTTTATAACGTAAATTATAAGCGCGAATTTCAGCAATATCGCTAAAGCCATAGGTTGTAAGACGACGATTTTTTATCCGTTTTGATAAGGCACGTACTTCAGGGTGATCTATGCATAAAATTCCTAACCCATAGAAAGGCAGGTTTTCAATAAATGTGTAAAAAGCATCTTTTAAGGCATCAAAATTTCCGTAATGCTCTATATGCTCTGGATCAATGTTGGTGATAATACCAATAGTTGCTGGTAGTTTGGTAAAGGTGCCATCAGATTCATCGCTTTCAACAACTATCCAATCACCTTTTCCAAGGCGTGCATTCGTATTATATGAATTAATAATACCACCGTTTATAACGGTTGGATCAAAATTTCCTGCATCTAAAACTGCTGCGCACATTGATGTTGTCGTTGTTTTGCCATGTGTACCAGCCACAGCAACGGAAAAGCGAAAACGCATAATTTCTGCTAACATTTCAGCGCGCTTAATGACAGGCAGGCCTCTACGGTGTGCTTCTATTAATTCAATATTTGATTCTTGAACAGCTGATGAAATGACCACAACGTCTGCGCTGCCAATATTGTCTTCAATATGATGGTCAAAGACTGTGATACCTAATGTTGTTAATCTAAGGGTATTACCGTTTTTGGATTGGTCTGATCCTTGAATTTTATACCCAAGGTTGTTCAATATTTCTGCAATACCGCTCATCCCAATACCACCAATGCCAATAAAGTGGATTTTTTTTAAAATATTTAAAGGTAACTTCATAAAACTCTATAATACAATGTTTATTTATGTTGAAAATTGAAATGAAATGATCATCTCTCTTGAAAAGAGTATACCATAGCGCGTAATATAAAGAAGATTTTATTTGTTCATTTCTGGAGATATTTTTATGGCAATTTTTATGGAAAAGTATTCACGCCTAAGTAAGATGATTTTATCAGTATTTCTGGCACTTTTATTAGTTGTTATATTGCCGTCATGCACCTCGACAAAAGACTCTGCTTCTGTAAAATTTATCTATGCCAGAAAGCCAAATCCATACTATACAGTTCAAGAAGCAGAAACAGTTTCTATGATTGCTAAAAAATTTAAAATGACTGAAGAAGAATTTATTCATGTAAACCGCATAAGTGCACCTTACGAACTTATTCCAGGGCAAAAAGTAATTGTTTTTCCAAAAAATGGTATGCAAGTAGGTCAAAACCAAGTGGGAGAAAATTTTGAGGCTGGTGGCGTTGAAGTTTCTGCAAATAGTGAAGTGGAAACGTCAACAGGTTTAAATTTAAGTGAGCCTGCTGATGCAGAAGACGGTAATCATGAAGTGCGCGATTTTAGTCCAGAAAATGCACAAGGTACTGCAAAAATCGGTGAAGAAGAACGCTTATCGCAAGGAAAATACCATTGGCCAGTAAAAGGCAAAGTAACAAAGAAAGTGAAAACGGGGCCAAATGGCAATCTATCAGGGGGCATAAACATTTCTGCACCTGAAGGCACACCCGTTTATGCCGCTGGTAAAGGTGTTATTGTAAAGTCCGATGTCAATGTTCAAGGATATGGCAAAACCATTATTGTAAAACATACAGATGGCACAATGTCTGTATATTCTCACCTAAAATCATGCACAGCAAAAGCTGGACAATCTGTTGATAGAAAAACAATTATTGGTCGTGTTGGCAAAACAGGTGGGCTTAAAAAGCCTGAATTGCACTTTCAGTTACGCGGTGCGAATAAAAAATATATAGACCCTTTAAGTATGCTTGAATAAAGATAAAACTTATTTGAAAAAACAAATAATGACCACGCCCGCTTCATGTGGTATAGTGTAGTAATAGTTTACTGAATGTATGAAGTTGCGTTTAAAGGTCATCTTAGGGTTGTTAGTTTTTAGTTGTAAATTAATTACTGCAGAAATGGGGGCTTTTAATAAAGCGGGAACCGTTTCAAATTCCTGTTACAAACTTGACAATTATCCGCACGAAGGTCATTCACATAAAAATTTACCACGCACTGTGCTAAAAAAACATTAATTAATAACACCTAGAAAGGTCGTTCATGACAAAACTAAGAAACATCGCTATTATCGCCCACGTTGATCATGGGAAAACAACACTTGTTGATACCTTCCTACAGCAAAGTGGAACATTTAAAGACCACCAGGCTTTAACAGAACGTGCAATGGATTCTAACGACTTAGAACGTGAGCGCGGTATTACAATTTTAGCAAAATGTACGTCTCTTATGTGGAAAGATACACGTATTAATATTGTAGACACACCTGGTCACGCCGACTTTGGTGGAGAAGTTGAACGCATTTTAAGCATGGTGGACGGTGTTATTTTATTGGTAGACGCTGCTGAAGGACCCATGCCACAAACAAAATTCGTGCTTGCAAAAGCATTAAAACTTGGTCTGAAACCGATTGTTCTTATTAACAAAATTGATAGATCTGACGAACGTCATGAAGAAGTATTAGATGAATGTTTTGAACTTTTCCTAAACCTTGATGCCACTGACGAACAGTTAGATTTTAAAGTGGTGTATGCATCTGGCCGTAATGGTTGGGCTGTGATGGACTTAAAAGATGAACGTAAAGATGTTCATTGCTTGTTTGACCTTGTCTTAGAACATGTTCCAGAACCAAATAAAGATAAAAACGCTCCATTTTCAATGTTAGCAACAACTTTAGAAGCAGATCCATATTTGGGGCGTATTTTAACGGGGCGTATTGAAACAGGAACCATCAATGTAAATACAGCCGTTAAAGTATTAAGTGGTAATGGAGATGTTGTTGAAAATGAACGCATCACAAAAATTCTTGGGTTTAGAGGGTTAAATCGCATTCCATTAGAATCTGCAGAAGCAGGGGATATTATTGCTGTTGCTGGTCTTAAAAAAGGCACTGTTGCAGATACAATTACATTGCCAAGCATTAATGTTCCAATTGCGGCACAGCCAATTGATCCACCTACTTTATCTATGACTTTTAGCATTAATGATTCACCACTTGCAGGTCAAGAAGGTAAAAAGTTAACGTCCAGAATGGTTGCAGATCGTTTGTTTAAAGAAGCTGAAGGAAACGTTTCTATTAAAATTACACAATCTGCAGAACGCGATTCTTTTGATGTTGCTGGTCGTGGAGAATTACAACTTGGTGTTTTGATTGAAACAATGCGCCGTGAGGGTTTCGAATTGTCAATTAGCCGACCACGCGTCTTATTCCAAACAGATGAAAATGGCAAAAAACTAGAACCTATTGAAGAAGCAGTGATTGACGTTGATGACGAATATGTTGGTTCTGTTGTTGAATCTATGTCAAAGCGAAAAGCAGATCTCGTTGAAATGCGGCCATCTGGTGGCGGAAAAACACGTGTTGTTTTCCATATTCCCTCACGTGGTTTAATTGGCTACCACGGACAATTCCTAACAGAAACACGTGGAACAGGCATCATGAACCGCATCTTCCATTCTTATGGGCCACACAAGGGTACTATTGAATCACATCGCCGTGGCGCCCTTATTTCAACAGGGGATGGAGAAGCGGTTGCTTTCGCACTTTTTAACTTGGAAGAGCGTGGTACATTATTTGTATCTGCTGGTGATAAAATCTACCAGGGTATGGTAATTGGTGAAAATAGTCGTGATAACGATTTAGAAGTAAACCCGCTTAAAGGTAAGCAGTTAACAAACATGCGTGCATCTGGTAAAGATGAGGCTGTAAAGCTAACAACACCAAAAGTTATGACGTTAGAGCAAGCTATTAGTTATATTCAAGATGATGAACGTGTTGAAGTAACCCCGACAACAATTCGTATTAGAAAAGCTTTGCTTTGCCCGAATGAACGTAAAAAGGAAAGCCGTTCTAAAAAAGACTAAGATCTACATTGGAGATTTTTCACAGTATTAAGGCCTATGGTGTTGTACCATAGGCCTTTTTTTATGTTGCAACGACGCGCATACTTTCTTTCTTCATTCATTCCTTGTATCCTGCTATATATGCCGCTATAGATAAAAAATAATTATGAATAGAATCAACTTACCTGCTATTGTTGGTGTTCAAGGTACATTTCTGACACCGCAAGAAATAAAATTGTTTGAAAAAAACATTCCATTTGGATTTATTTTATTTAAACGCAACTGTGAATCGCCAGATCAAATTAAACACCTTATTCTACAGTTTCAAAGTATTAGCGGTGCAGACTGTCCCATTCTAATAGATCAGGAGGGTGGCCGTGTATCACGTTTAAAAGCACCTAACTTTAAGGAATTTAAGGCACCATCAGTTTTTCAAACGCCAGAACAAGCTTATAATAATGCTCTTGATATGGCGCACCAATTAAAAGACTTGGGTATTACAGTAAACTGTACGCCTTTAGCAGACCTTGTTTTTAAAGCAACGCATGATGTGATAGGTGATCGGTCTTTTGGGTCTGATCCACAATATATTGGTGAAATGGCAGCTGCCGTTATTAAAGGGCATTTTGATGTTGGTATTACACCTGTCATAAAACACTTACCAGGACACGGCCGCGCAATTGTTGATAGCCATGAAGAATTGCCCGTCGTGAACGATAGCCGTCCAATACTAGATGGAACAGATTTTAAGGCTTTTCAAGAAACTCTTAAACATCTGTCGCATGAACAACGACAAAAATTATGGGGCATGACAGCACATATTGTCTATAGCGACATAGACAGTGAAAATTGCGCCACGCAGTCATCTGATATTATTCATAACATCATAAAAAAACATATTGGCTTTCAGGGAATACTTATTAGTGATTGTATTACGATGAAAGCTTTGTCTGGTAATACATTTCAAAAAGCACAAAAATGCTTAATGGCTGGCTGCGATATAGCCCTGCATTGTAGTGGCGATTTTGATGAAATGTCAGATTTATTAACAGGGCTCAGTCAGACTTCTTGTAAATAATGTAGGGTTTGGGGCACGCAGTTTATTAATTATAGTACCAACAGTTTTTCCTGTTTTCATCCCTTCAGTCCATAACGATAGTGCCCAATTATTTTATAGCCAAATAAAACATTTTCACATTGCGGACCGGCGCCAATGTTATGAACAACCATAGGAATTTTTGAATTAGGGGCATAAGTATTTACCACAATGCCGATATGGGAAATAAATCGATTATCACCAATATCCCACGCAACGATATCACCTGGTTGAAAGTTTTTTGGGTTACACGTTATTGGTAAACTAGTGCCAAAGCGTTTGAAAAAAACTTGCAAATTAGGAACACGCCGATGATCAATATTCGTATCAGTAGATTTTAAGCCCCATATTTTAGGGTATAAATGAAAATTAGCCTGCATATCTTTGTGGACTAATTCCTGCAGATCAATTCCAATGGCCCGATATGAACGAATAACAACATCAGTACAGACACCCTTATTTTTAGGCACGTCGCCTAGTGGGTATTTTATCTTAAAATAACCAGGGTCATACTCTATAGCCATTTGCGTGCTTGCCATAGCGGATTCAACAAATTTATCTACTTTCGAAGCCTGCAGATTATTAAGCATCAATAAAATAATAAGTACTATATTTTTCATTAGGAATGCCTTTCCCTTTATATATCTAAGTCTTTTACAAATTCTGCATTTTGCGTTATAAAATCAAATCGAGTCGCTGGATTTTTCCCCATTAAACGATCGACAAAATCATTTAAATCTTTTGAATTTTGAATATCTATTTGCAGCAATCTACGTTTTTCAGGGTCCATAGTTGTGGCGCGCAACTGCTGCATTGGCATTTCACCAAGACCCTTAAAACGGTTAATTTCTATCTTAGTTCCCTTTTTAAAGTATGTTTTTAAGAGGTGATCTTTTTCTGCGTCGTCTTGTGCATAAATACTTTTTGAATTGCCTGACAGCCTGTAAAGTGGGGGCATGGCTAAATAAATATAGCCACCTTGCAAAAGGGGTTTTAATTCTTGAAAGAAAAAAGTCATTAATAGGGCGGCAATATGTGCACCGTCAACGTCCGCATCGGTCATGATAATAATTTTATGGTAGCGCAGTTTATTAATGTCGCAAGAACGGCCTGATCCGCAACCAAGTGCCAACAATAAGTCAGATATTTGTTGGTTGGCTTTAAGCTTATCAAGTGTTGCAGTTGCCACATTTAAAATTTTTCCACGTAATGGCAAAATAGCTTGAAATTGACGTGAACGGGCTTGCTTCGCTGTACCGCCCGCAGAGTCTCCCTCCACAATGAACAGTTCACATTCGGCTGCATTTGTTTTTGTACAATCGGCTAATTTTCCTGGCAGGCGTAAACGCTTTGTGGCTGATGCGCGTGATACTTCTTTATCCATGCGTCTACGCAAGCGTTCTTCAGAACGTTCCACAAGATGATTGATAATACGTTCCGCATTTGATGGGTGGTCCACAAACCAGTGATCTAGGCTATTTTTTACAACTGTTTCAACAAGTTTTGCTGCATGTTGTGACACAAGTTTTTCTTTTGTTTGCCCTTGGAATTGTGGTTGGGAAATAAAACAAGACATAATACAACGCATAGAAGTATCTAGGTCATCATGTGTAATTTGTGCTGCTTTTTTATTAAGGCGTTCCCCAAATTCTTTAACGGCTTTTAAAAGTGCTGTTCTAAACCCTGTTTCATGTGTACCACCAAGCGGCGTTGGTATGGTGTTACAAAATGTTAAAACAGAAAAATCGTCTTGTGCCTTATAACCATCTAGCAGCCATTGAAAGGCCCACTCAATGCGTCCTTTTTTATCTGGAAATTTCCCGTCCCCTGAAAAAATCGTACTTTGATCTATATCCGTTTGGTCTTGTGTTAAAAAATCTTCTAAGCCTTTTGGAAAATGAAATAGGTGTGTTTGCGGCACATCTTCTAAATCTTTAAGTTCACAAGTCCAGTTAATTTTAACGCCCTTTTGAAGATATGCTTTTGATTTAACAAGCTGAAATAAATCTTTAGGGTTAAAAATTAAATCACCAAAAATTTCGGCATCTGGGTGAAATGTGATTTGTGTTCCTTTTTTACGAGGGCCACATTCGGCCTCGCTTAACGGGGACATCACATGACCTTTTGAATAATTTTGTGTATATTCAGTGCCGTTGCGCCAAATTTTAACATGCAAATCATCCGATAAAGCATTGACAACAGACATACCCACGCCATGCAAGCCACCTGATGTTTCATATGCCTTAGATGTAAATTTACCACCAGAGTGAAGGGTGGTTAAAATAACTTCCAAAGCCGATTTAGTTGGGAATTTTGGATGCGGATCAACTGGAATACCACGGCCATTGTCAGCAATAGTGACGCGGTTATCTTTATGAATAACAACCTTAATGTCAGATGCAAAGCCTGCAACAACTTCATCCATCGAATTGTCTAAAATTTCAGAAACAAGGTGGTGCAATGCTTTTTGGTCGGTGCCACCAATATACATGCCCGGTCTTCGGCGAACGGGTTCTAGTCCTTCTAAAACTTCAATATCTTCTGCATTGTAATCATTTTTTGGTTTTTTAATGGGCTGCGTGTTGTCAAATAGAGAACTCATAAGAAAACTATCAATCCCTTTGTATAGTTACATAATGCCTTTATGAACTGTCATAAAATAAATGGTGACCGCAACAGGGATTGAACCTGTGACCCCTACCATGTCAAGGTAGTGCTCTACCGCTGAGCTATGCGATCATACTATAGGATTATAACTGTAGATAGCAAAAATCTCAAGACAAAAGTATATTATCGGTAAGAACGTAAAATTAGGATGCAAAAAAGTCTTTACAAGGCTATTTGTTTGAAGACAATAACGAAGGTGTTTGTCGAAAGGCATACATTAGATAATGACGCTTTGCTTAGAAATTTCTGGAGGCAGCCGGTAGCTTTACTGTAAGACCGTCAAGTTCATCAGACATAATTATTTGACACCCTAGACGTGATGTTTGCGTCAGACCAAAGGCAAGGTCTAGCATGTCTTCTTCGTCTTCTTCAATCTCTGAAAGCTTTGGGTACCATGCATCATCCACAATAACATGACATGTAGAGCATGCTAATGATCCTTCACAGGCGCCTTCTAGTTCAATTTCGTTCATATGGGCAATTTCTAAAACAGAAATGCCGTTAGGCGCGTCTATCGTTTTGACTGTTCCGTCTTGGTGAACAAAGTTAATTTTAGGCATTATGTTTATCCTGTTTTATGTATTGCTGTTAATAAGCTGCTTACTAATAGAACGTTCTAATCTTTTTTCGGCAAAGGCTTGTGTCGTTTGTGAAAGTTCTTCGGTAAGCTGCTTAATATTATCACAGTCTTTCTTGCTAATACTATGTCTTATTTTTTCCATCAGATCTTGAATGTTTGCGTATTGGCTATCATTAAGAAGATCACGATCTTCTTCTATTGCGCGTGATACCACTTTTAACAGATGGCTACTTTGCACAATAGCTTCGCTTAATAAGCGCTCATGAATATCCTTTTTTGCGTGCAATTGAGCATCATAAAGCATTTTGTGCATTTGTTCTTCTGTCAGGCCGTAAGAAGGTTTTACCTCAACGTGCTGCTCTTTATTTGTATGCATTTCTTTTGCAGAGACACTTAATAAACCATCAGCATCTAAGGCGAAAGTTATTCTAATGCGGGCCATTCCAGCAGGCATGGGGGGAATATTGCTAAAGGTAAATTCGCATAAAGAGCGGCAATCTTTCACCATTTCACGCTCGCCTTGTAAGACGTGAATCTTAAGGCCTGTTTGGTTATCTTGATAGGTTGTAAATTCTTGTGCCTTTTGCACCGGAATGGGGGAGTTTTTTGGGATAATTTTTTCAGTTAGGCCACCCATAATTTCCATACCTAAGGATAGGGGGGTGACATCCAGCAATAAGGTTTCTGCGCCTTGTGTTAATGCATGCGCTGTTAGGGCAGCGCCATGTGAAATAGATAAATCCGGATCAATATCTTGATAGGGTTTTTGATTAAAATACTTTTCAAGTGTTTTTGATAGACCATATAACCGTGTAGAACCACCGACTAAAATAATGCCATCAAGATCTTGAAGTTTACAAGAGGTGTCTTTTAAAACTTGATCACAACATGCTAGGGTTTCTTGCAGTAAATCTTTTGATAGGGATAATAAGTCTTTTTCAGATATCAGGTCTGTGCCACCCTTTATAACATCATGTTTTAACGTTTTTGCCTTTAATCGGTTTTTTAATGTGTTTTCCCATTTCAAAAACTCAACAATTTTATGGTCTATATCATCGCCGCCAAGCGCTGTATTTCCGTTAGTCCCTATTACTTGAAAAACCCCTTTTGTAAATTTTAGTAAAGAAACATCGAAGGTGCCGCCACCAAGATCGTATACCAAATATAGACCTTCTGTTTTTTTATCCAGACCATAGGCAAGTGCTGCAGCTGTTGGTTCGCTTAATAAACGTAAAACATTAAGGTCGGCTAATTTAGCAGCATCTTTTGTTGCTTGCCTTTGTGTGTCATCAAAGTAGGCAGGAACCGTAATAACAGCGTCATGAACAGCTTCGCCTAAAGTATTTTCAGCAGCTTTCCTGGCTGTTTTTAAAATTTCTGCTGTCAGTTCTACGGTTGTTTTACCAAATGCAAGCTTTTCAGCGGGTTTGTGCATGTTACGCTTAATGGAATAAACGCAATCCCCACATTCTTGTGCACTTTTTCCTGTTATGAAACCATTTTCACTATGGCCAACAACGGATGGCATCAGTTTGCTGTCATTAATAAGGATTGTCTCTACCTGATTATTTTTAACGTAAGACACAACAGTATGCGTTGTACCTAAATCAATACCAATAGCTTGCGATTGATGCACGTCTTTTTTGACCGGTGCGTTTGGTTCTTCAATTTGCAAAAGCATAAAAATATATTTTTAAAAGTAGAGTAATTTACTTGTATTTATAGCACGCAAGGTATAATAGTCGCAAGATTTTAGTCCTATAAGTAAGGTTTTTGCTGCATACTTAATCAGTTTATGAAGGCATAAAAACGGGGGAAGATGCATTATCATCTTCCCCCTTATATTAGAATTGTTCATGCAGGTTTTATGGGGTTTATTCACCAGCGTTTGCTGCTGCATCATTTGTTTTTGGAATTTCAGATATGCTATTTTCCAGGCATGGTTTATTATCTATACGCTTTTGAACAGCTTCTAGTAAACTTGTTAAACGTGTGCCGCCTGTAATATATCCCATAGTCAATGTTTTAATAGCAGGACGGCATAAACTTGTTACTGATGATAAGGGTTTTTGATCTTCTAGATAAGTCGTAAGGTCTTGAAGCTTTTGATGAAATTTACCTAAATCATCCTTACTAATATTTTGGAACAAGGTATTTACATAAAGGGTTGATGCAATACTTAATACATCTGAATAACTAGTGTCTTTAATGCCAGCATCGTTTAAATATGCTAAATAGTTATTTATGATTTTCCACATAGACTTATCATCTTCAGAAAGATTTCCATCGGTCCAACCAGTTAATCTGTCGCTTTCTATTGCGTTTTGGTTTTGATTGTCTCTATTAAAATTAGCAGAAGCAATTTCTTGGCTCAATACTGTGTTAGCATCCTCGTTTTTTAGGATTGGATCCTCTGCTACATCTGGATTTTGAGTCGTTGTATTATAGTTAAGGAATGTCTTTACTGTTGCGAACACACTATCCGATAAATTGGCTCCACCAGATAATGTTGTATACAAGGAAGAATTCTTAGCTTTTTTATTAAGTTCCGCCTTCGCATTCTGAATAGCTACCTCACTTAATGATGCATCAAATTGATTTTGATTAAGGGGTGATATTTTTTCTAAAGCCTTCTTTGCAGAAAAATAAGTCCTCAATACGCTGTTTGCCTTATTGTTTTTTGATGTTGCTACATTTTTTTGCAAGTTTTTTAAAAAATCATCTGAATTTTCAGAGCTCAAAACACCCTTCTGATCCATAGTATTTACTATGCTTGTTGGAGCAAACCATTCTTCATCCAGGGCGCATACACGACGCAAGCAAGAACGCAGTAGGTAGTCTTCTTTTGATTTGTTGGCAAACTGCTCATTGCTTACTACTTTGTCAAAAAAGGTCTTCTTTAAAGAATTTACGCGTTTTGTTATTTCCATAAGATCTGGTATTTTTTCTGGCTTTAAACCTAAATTCGTCATCATGCTTTTAAAAACATCCGTTTGTGTGCATTCATAAGCTTTTTCCATTAATAGTTTTAAATATGCTGCTGAAGTATCGTCCAATTTTTGTTCATCTGACGTTAAAGAGGTGTTAATACGATGTAGTTGCCGCAAAGAGGAATTATTGGTTCCAACTTCTGCTTTTAACGCCGAAACACTTGCCGCGGTGTTCGCAGCTAACATCATTGGTACAAAATCTTTTGCTGCAACAATTGTTGCATTATGTGCGCGTGTATCATATTCTGTGGCACTTCCTGTGCCAAAAGAACACATACTAGAAGGTGCTCTATTATAAAGGCCTTCCATTTTGTAAGCCCAAATGCCAAGACCATTAGCACATAAACCTCCATCACAAAATTGATGTTGTGTTTCAGCCAAACCTGTATGCAATTTTTTACCATCAAAAAAGGTAGGTGCGAAACAAGATGTTCCAATAATATCTGTTAATTTTTTATCGGTATAATCCTTAATGCTACCAGGATGAATATTTGTGTCAGTAACCTGATTTGTGACGAGTTCTAATGACCGTGTGGTTTCATTGGTTAAACCGAAATAGACTTTTTTATTTCCAAAAGAGTTTCCCATAATATCATTACCAAAATAGGCACTTAACAAACCCTCAAGACCATCAGCAGCGTACCGAGAGGTATAAATACCGCCAGTACCGCTTGTCCGTTTTTGGATATCAAACAATTCTGCTGATAAATTGACGTAAAGGTTTAAAAGTTCTATGGCTCTAAACCTTTCTTTATGAAACAGTGCCGCTGCACAAATTGATCCAGTTGATGTTCCGGCAGCAAAATCAAAAAAATCTTGAAAACGAATATCGCCAGGTTTCACAAAACTGTCATCAGTGATATTTCTTCTTTTATAAATTCCGGTGCGTTCCAAAAATGCTTTTTTTGCATCATCCGTTGTTAATTCCCCATATTCTTTATTGGCAGCTTCTTCTATAGACACGGCCCATAAGGCTTCCATTAAACCCCGTATACCACCGCCGTCAAAAGAAACGCCTCTATGTTCTTCCTTTCCATAAAAGCTATCTAATTTGGATAAATTACCTGTTTTCTGAATAGAAAAACATATGCCATTTTCGTTTAAGTTGTAGGATTTTTGTTCGTCGGCTGCCCATAATAGTGCATGTGTAGATAGAAATAGTGCTAACGTTGTTTTGTGTAGTTTGTTCATTCTATATAACCTTTTTTAAAATATACTTTAAACGTAATGTAGGAATTGTTTTTATAATTACAAGGGCTGCTGCGCGCCCTGCATATAAAAATTTGTTAACCTTGTAGGCGGGTAATTGTTTAAGCCCAAGGCCCAGTGGGCGCAATTCATTACCAAATAAAGCTAAAGCCATACCCCAAAATATTTTTGCATAAGTTGTTTTCTTAAAATTTGTTGCATGTTCTTGATCAAAATATGTTAAATACCTATACACATATTGTGCGCCAGGTTTTTTATGATAAGTTTTCGCACATAACTTATAAAAATTTGGATTCATAGTATTTATTTTTAACCAACCTGTTGATTAACTGTAAAGGAATGATAGCACCTGCTAACCTTAAAATCAATACACATCTGAAATTTTTTTTATATAAGTTTGAGTCGTTTTAAAACATGAAAAATGCAGCCTCGGCTAACACACAACAATTCAGCCCAGTCAAACTAGGCGTTACTTTGACGGGGCTGAATATCTAAGCTATGAAATAGCTTTTGTAAAAGAATTTAAAAATTCGTACAAGGTGCTTGCTGCAATAAAATAGTCATATCATAATTTTATGACTGAAAACACGCTATACCTGTCGAGTGTCTCTTATATCTATGTGTACTTCAATGTAATGATAATATGTACAAAAATAGATTTTTTGATGATTCGTATTCAAAATACATGACGATTCTTTCACACAGCTTTAATGATAGTGCTTTTTTAATTTTGTAAGCGCTACTTTTCTTTTAAACGGCGATAAGTAGTCTAATACTAATTTTCCATCCAGATGATCAATTTCATGTTGAATACATACGGCTAAAATTTCAGATGCTTCTAAGGTTTTTTCAAGGCCAAATTCATCCAAATACTTGACAGTTATATCAGCAATGCGATCAACTTCTATGCGCTCTCCGGGGACAGAAAGACAACCCTCCTTAAATGAACAATGGAGGTCTCCACGTTTAATAATTTCGGGGTTAATCATCTTAAATACGGTGTTTTCTTGGGCATCAGGCGTTAAGGGAAGTTCCATCACAATAATGCGCTGTTGCCGGTTTACCTGGGGTGCTGCAAGGCCAGCACCATCATGTTCACGCATTGTTTCAACCATATCATCCAAAAAAGATCTGATTTCATCTGTGATTTTTTCAACAGGTTTTGAAATTTTATGTAACCTATTATCAGGCTCTATTAATACATCTAATACAGTCATAAATCTTATACCTTGTTACTGTGATCCCTCTGGTTCTTGGGGAGCAGGTTCAACATTCATAGCAATATCTTCTTTAACCGCATCTTCTAGAATTGGCTTTTTACGTGGGGTGCGTCGCACAGCTGCTTTTTTCACAGGTTTCGGTTTTGCAACGGGATCTGCTTGTATAGCATCTGGCAGTATTGCTGCGTCTAATTGATTTGGTGGGGTTTTTTTGGCAGGTTTTTCAGGTGATTTTGCTTTAGGTTCTTCTTGTTTGTCAGCAGAATCTTCTTGTTGATGGTCTGTTCCTTGTTGTGTATTTTGAACAGTTTGCTCACGTTGCTGTGTGCGCTGAATATCGTTTTGTTTTTGCATGTCTTTTTGTTCGTTCAGTAAACGATTAAAATGATCAGCATGTTGTAAATAGTTTTCCGATAAAGTTCTGTCACCAGTGCTTAATGCTTCTCGTGCTTGATTTAAAAACTTATCCACATTTTGCTGCAGCACAGTTCTATTGCGGGGGGCCCGGTAATCAAGACGTTGTTCTGCGTCTAATGCATTTAAGTCTAATTGGCTATGGTTTTGATTAAAGCCACCACCTTGATAATTTTTTGAATGTTGTGGGCGTCGCTGATTAGGATTTCTGCGGTTCTGCGGTCGTTTATGTGGCGTATTACGCATCATATGCGATATTTCCTTTAAAATTATAAATTAAATTGATCTTATACAAATTTTTAATACGCCTTATACATAGGTATTACTTTTCAATGATATAGGACACCTTACTAAAAAATATTTAAGGAGCTTTTTTGATGTCTTGTTAAAACAATAACATCTTTTCCTTAATTTAAATTGTTACACCATATAATAAGATGAAACAATATGGAGGAGAGAAAGGGATTCGAACCCTCGATACAGAATTAACCCGTATGACGGTTTAGCAAACCGTTGCCTTCAGCCACTCAGCCACCTCTCCAAACATACCTCATTTTCTCGCGTTTTCCGTTCTTTTGTCAAGATTTTTTATCACATTATAAAAAACTGTTTTGCACACTAAGTTTCAGCCCGCTGAATAGAGGATACGTGCAACAAATTACTAGATTCAGTTGTGCCAAAAGGTGCACTTGCAGAAATTACAATAACATCTCCATTTTTAGAAAAGCCTTCTTGATAGGCAGTATCACAAGCAGTGTCTTGCATTTGTTGAAAGCTAAAAACTTTAGAGTGCATAACAGCATGTACGCCCCAGACAAGTGTCAGCATTCTACAGGTTTTCTGTTCTGTAGGTAGCGCAATAATGGGCGCTAACGGCCGTTGTCTTGCTAATCGTAAGGTTGAGCCCCCACATATTGTGAATGAAACAATAGCCGATGCTTTAATGGTTGATGCAACATTTTTTGTTGCAAACATCATGGCATCTTTTTCCATATTTTGTTCTATAGAATGTAAAATATGTGACACCTGCCGGTCTGCGGTCATATCATGCTCTACAGTTTTAATAATTTTATCCATTATTTTAACAGATTCTACTGGATATTCACCTGTAGCGGTTTCAGCAGATAACATAACGGCATCAGCGCCATCATAAATAGCTGTTGCCACATCTGATGTTTCAGCCCGCGTTGGGGAGGATTGATATATCATCGATTCAAGCATCTGTGTTGCAACAATTGCGGGCCGTCCTTGTTGTTTGCACTTTTGTAGAACTTTCTTTTGAATAACGGGCACTTCTTCCAAAGAAACCTCGACACCCAAATCGCCACGCGCCAACATAATTGCATCACTGTGAAAAATAATATCATCAATGTTTTCTAAAGCTTGGGGTTTTTCTATTTTTGCAATTACCTTTGCGCGGTCTTTTATCAGTTCTTTAATATCAATAATATCTTGTGCATGTTGCACAAAAGATAAAGCGACCCAATCTATGTCAAGCGTTAAACAAAAATCTAAATCTTTTTTATCTTTTTCAGTTAAAGCTGAAATTGCAATTTTACAATCAGGCAGGTTTACACCTTTTTTACTGGACAATTTTCCACCCTGCTTTACCTTTGTTATAATATAATCCGTTCCACATTCAGTAACTTCAAGAATAATTTTGCCATCATCCAATAATATATGTCCGCCATTTTTAACCACTTTAAATATTTCTGTATTCGCAATATAGACACGGTCTTTTGATCCAGGTGATTTGTGCATATCAAGACAAAACGCGTCACCCTCTTTTAAAATAATGCTACCCTGGTCAAACATCCCAATACGTAATTTTGGCCCTTGAAGATCTACCATAATGGCAATAGGTCTTTGATATATTGCTTCTAATTCACGAATATAAATCATCTTTTGCTTATGGTCTTCATAGGCGCCATGTGAAAAGTTTAATCTAAAGACATCCACCCCGCTTAAAAACAGTTCTTCTATTGTTTCTTTTGAAGATGTCTTAGGACCCAGTGTTGCGATGATTTTACTTTTTCTTAAACGATACATGTAAGAACCAAGATTATGAAAGCTATTACTAGTATGACGTGAATTATTCTTTTTGTAAAAAAAAGATCGTTTCTTAATACTATTTTAATATTTTGTTTATAAACTGAAGTTATACAATCACTTAAGTAGGATACTTATAATGCTAAAAACAATACTCAAAAAATTATACCTTGTTATGTTATGCTTTGCCTTTTTGGGAAGCTATGTCGTGCAAGCTATGGCATTTGCAACAGGCGCAGATATTCATTTAATTGCTAGCAAAAAAAAGAAAAAATCTAAGAAGAAGTCTAAGAAGAAAGCATCTAAAAAGAAAACTAAGAAGAAAACATCTAAGAAGGATAAGAAGAAAACATCTAAGAAGGATAAGAAGAAGTCTAAGAAGAAAACATCTAAGAAGGAAAAGTCTAAAAAGAAAAAGATGACTAAAGAAGAAAGAAAAGCAGAAAGAAAGAAAAAGGCTGAAGCAAAGAAAAAAAGACGCGAAGCTGCAAAAAAAAGAAGGGCTGAGAAAAAAGAAGCAAAAAGGAAAGCAAAAGAAGAAAAAGCAAAAGCCAAGGCAGAAGCCAAGGCAGAAGCCAAGGAAAATGAAGATGGTGATGACACAGGAGTTGATCTAGACACCGATGATGACGCACCAAAAAAGAAAAGCAAATTAGCGGCGCTATCAGAGAAGGTTAGTGATGAAACCAAAGCAAAAGCGAAGGCTGCAGGTATGAAAGCCGGTTTGTTTGGCGGGTTAACAGTTGCAAGCGGATTAATAAGTGGAAAAAGTATTGGTGAATCCCTTCAAGCAGGAACAAACGTTGTGGCAGATTCTGCAATTGGTGATGCGGCGCAAAATTCAGAAATGGCAGCGGGACTACTACAATCAGATGGTATGAAGGCAGCGCGATCAGGAAACATTGCGGGTATAGCTGAATTTGGAAAAACCGCGGTACAAGGTGCAGTAACAGATCCTGAAAAACGTGCAGCACTGGCAAAAGCTGCTGCTGCCAGAGCAGGCCAAGATGAAGACTTTGCTGCTGAAATGGCTGGTTCAGATGCATTTGGTGAAGGCGCGGATATGCTAGCAGATGGTGATTTTGATGGTATGGCTGAATTTGGAAAAACCGCAGCACAAGGTGCAGTAGCTGCTAAAATGGGTGATTCAGATCTGTTTCCTGACGAATCTATTGAAGAAGGTGGTATAAGCGATGAGGAAAGTGATTTAGAAACTGATGATGAATATAGTGATAGTGAATCAGAAAGTGATGAAGATCTTTCCTTTGAAGAAGCAGAGTTTAACCCCGAAAAAATGAATGCAGAGGAACTTTTTGCATAAAAAACTTTTGTTATAAATACGATAAAGGCTATCTTCTAATAAACAGGAGATAGCCTTTGTTTTTTTAAGATTGAATTTTCATACACTTCACAGTGTTTAGCAATAAATTTGCAACAGTCATAGGCCCAACGCCACCAGGAACGGGGGTAATGGCTTTTGCTTTTTGTGATACAGCCTCAAAGTCGACATCACCCAAAATTTTCCCCGTTTTACCGTCACGTGAAATACCCACATCAATAATAACAACACCTGGTTTAATATGGTCTTCCCCTATTAAGTGCGCTACACCTGTTGCCACAACTAAAATATCGGCTTGGCGTGTCAAGTGCTTTAAATTTTTTGTATGTGAATGTGTATAGGTAACCGTTGCATGCTGATGTAGCAATAGTTGCCCTATAGGGTTTCCTACAAGTGTAGATTTTCCAACAATGACCGCATGTAAGCCTTTTAAATTAGGAATAACACTATGGATTAATTGTAGGCACCCTTGCGGTGTACAGGGTTTTATACCAGATGTATCGGTCATTATATGGCCCAAATTATAAACCGTTAGGCCATCAACATCTTTACAAGGGGCTATATGCTGCAGCACGGCATCACGATTAATATGATCAGGAAGTGGTAGCTGAACTAAAATACCGTGAACCTGATCATCTTGATTAAGTGTGGTAATTTTATCAATAAGTTCTTGGGTTGTAGCGATTTTGTCTATTTCATGAACCGTTGATGAAATACCAACATTGTGGCATGCCGCAACTTTTTTTTTTACATAAATAGCACTGGGTACACAAGACCCAACAACGATCACATGTAGTGATGGTGTTTTTTTTAAGTGTTGAATTTGTGATTTAATTGTTTGCTGTAAATGTTCAGCCTGTTTTGTGCCATCAATAATAATGAAAATATCCTCCTGTTATTTATGTTTCTTAACCCGCTATTGGGCTTAAAATAAGCTTAATAATAATTTGGTAAATAATGCCATCAATAAGGGATACCAGTAAAAGCAGCACAACAGGGCTAAGGTCTATGCCACCAAAATTAGGTAGAAATCGTCGTATACCAGCTAAAAATGGTTCAACAATCGAAAATAAAAAATTATGAATTTTATAAACGAATTGACTATAAGGATTGATAATTTTAAAAGATTCTAACAAGTTAATAATGACATATACAATAATAGCCCACCGAAAAAGACCTAGTACGGCTGACACAAAATCAAGCATTGGTTTGAAAATAATATCCATAAAAAAACTCACTATATTTTTAGTATAAGATATCATATATACAGCTTATTTAAAAATAGAATTTACTAAGAAGTTTTTTGCGACAGTACATACGTTGTTTTTCCAAGATCTAAAAATAACAGATAAGAACGGTGTCAATGTGACGTTGCAAAAAATAGGTATTAAAATACGTTCTTAATCGACTTTTCCCTAAATCTCTTGTATTCTAGCGATATCTTTTAAAATAATGGTTAAAAATTATGAAAATATCAGGAAACGAAATTAAGGTTGGCAATATTATAGAATATGAAAATTCTTTATGGATAGCCGCTAAAACACAACATACACAACCTGGTAAAGGTGGCGCCTACATGCAAGTAGAGCTTAAAAACTTAACAACAGGTACAAAAAAAAATGAGCGTTTTCGTGCTGCAGAATCTGTAGAGCGTGTCTACCTTGAGGAACAAGAATTTTCATACTTATATGCAGAAGGTAATGACTTTGTATTTATGGACCAAAATACATTTGAGCAAATAAACCTTTCCAAAGATTTTATTGGTGATGCGGCCCCTTTTTTGCAAGACAACATGATGGTTCAAGTTTGTTTGCATAATGAACAGCCCATCAGCATTAAACTACCTGAACATGTCACGTTAGAAATTACAGAAGCAGATGCTGTTGTTAAAGGACAGACGGCTTCATCATCCTTTAAGCCCGCCATACTTGAAAATGGCGTTAAAATTATGGTGCCGCCGCACATTGCCTCGGGCATGCGTGTTGTTGTGAACACAGTAGACGGCACTTATGTTGAAAGGGCAAAAGGATAATGTCAATTAAAGTTGTATCCAATAGCGCAATTATTAATGTCATGGCATCGGCTGTATTTAAAGCAGCAAAAGGGTTGCTACATGACTATGGTGAACTTGATCAATTGCAAGTATCACGTAAAGGTCTTGGTAATTTTGTGTCCTCTGCTGATAAAAAATCAGAACAAGTTTTAATACAAGAGCTTTCTAAAGCGAAGCCAGATTATAATTTTATTACTGAAGAATCTGGTGAAATTAAAAATACAGAGTCTGACTTTTATTGGGTTATAGACCCTTTAGATGGCACGCAAAACTTTTTACATGCCCTTCCTCATTTTGCAATTGCAGTTGCCCTTATGCGCGGTAATACGGTTTTAGCTGCTGTTACCTATGACCCGATAAAAGATGAACTTTTCTGGGCGGAAAAAGGTAAGGGTGCCTTTTTAAATAAACGTAAAATTCGTGTGTCGAATAGAAAAGAATTTGACAGATGCGTTGTTGCAATGGGTTGGCGTCCCCGCGATAAAGAGCATGCTCGCTTTATTAAGCTTAGCAAAACACAAATGTTTTCAGAAATGGGCGCTATTCGCCAAATGGGTGCAGCAACTTTGGACTTAGCATATGTTGCATGTGGGCGCCTTGATGCATATATAGTAGATTCAGGGCTAAAATTATGGGATATGGCCGGTGGTATTTTATTGGTTCAAGAAGCCCTTGGAACTGTGACCGAAACAACATATGCTAAAAAAATGCTAGAAACAGGCAGTGTGTTGGCGGCAAACCAAGAAATTCATCAACCATTGCACAATCTGTTAAATACAGAATAAAAAGGGTGGAGTATACAAAGAAATGAAACTTTTACAGTATGTGATTGTTATCATCTGTTTTGCATGGTGTTCGCAAGGGCACAGTGTTCCTTTAATTGAAATTACACGTGGACAAGTAAAACCAGAGCCAATTTTTATTGCAGAGTTATACTCTGAAAATGCATCTTATCTTGCTGAAAAAATTAGTAAAGTAATACAAGACAACCTAAGCGGGTGCGGTGCTTTTAAAATAATGGATGCAGAAGTATTTATTCAACAACCCGTTACTTTACGGACAGAATCTGTACGTTATGCAGATTGGCGCGCAATCAAAACCCGGTTTTTATTTTTTGGCGAAGTCGTATCTGATGATGGTAAAATCGCGATTCGCTTTCAATTACATGACGTGATTCGCGGAAAGAAAATGTTAGATTTAACATTACGTGGTGAAGAAATGCGCTGGCGTAAAATTTCGCATATGGTTTCTGATGCCCTTTATAATTCTATAACGGCAGAAGAAGGTTTCTTTAACACACAAATAGCTTACGTTCAGCCAACAAATGCAAAAGGCAGATTGCAAAACACGTGCATTAAGATTATGGATAGTGATGGCTATGAAGATTCAGTTACACAGATAACCGATGGCACAAAACTTGTTTTAACGCCGCGTTATTCGCCTGATGGTAAAAGCCTGGCTTATTTATTGCTAGGAAAGAACAAAGGCGAAGTTCATATTATGAATCTTCAAACGAAAGTTTCTCATTTAATGGGCAGCTTTCATGGATTAAGCTTTGCGCCAAAATTTGCACCTGATGGTAAAAAAATGTTGTTTAGCATATCAAAAGGTGGAACAACTGCGATTTATAAGCTTGATTTAATAACACATAAAACAGAAAAATTAACGGAACATATAAGCATTGATACATCTCCTGGTTTTAGCCCGGATGGTAACAAAATTATTTTCGTATCAGATCGCGCTGGCAGACCGCAGCTATATACGATGAATGCAGATGGGTCTGATCAAACACGCATTTCATTCAAACAAGGTGTCTACACACAGCCAGCATGGTCACCACGTGGTGATTTAATTGCTTTTACACGCATGAAAGAAGGCCAATTTTATATTGGTGTCATGCGACCCGATGGTGAAGGCGAACGCTTAATTGCAAAAGGGTACATGCTAGAAGATCCGGTTTGGACTAACAATGGCCGTTATCTCATTTTTACAGTTCAAGAAAGTGTGAAAGATAAGCAGCATTTAGTACGTATTGATTTAACGGGACGCAGCATGTATCAAATTAAAACAAAAACAGAAGCATTTGGTGCATCTTTATCCCCATTACTGGGCAGTGCTATTCCTAACAAAAGTAGCTTTTAATAAAGCCCAAATTTTCTAGCATCTTACTTCCTAAAGACGAGCAGCTGCTCGTGAACCTGAAAAAGATCTACGTTCAAATTCTAATTATGTTATGTTTTTGTAGATTTTTCCCCAAATAGGTATCATTGGCCTTGTGTTCATTCTTTAAGTTACAGGACATATTTTTTTGCTGTTTATTCTTAAAAATGCTAGGTTATGAAGTGAATTATATAATATATAGGTAAAAGCCATGTTTCAATCATTATCAACAAAACTAACAGGTGTTTTTGATAAAATTCGCGGGCGCGGTGTTATTCGTGATGCTGATCTTGATGTTGCTTTGCGTGAAATTCGTGTTGCCTTACTAGAAGCAGACGTATCTTTATCTATTGTTAAAAGTTTTTGTGCAACGATAAAAGAAAAAGCACAAGGGGCTGATGTTATTAAATCTGTATCCCCTGGGCAAATGATTGTTAAAATTGTGCATGATGAATTAATTGCCCTTTTAAAATCAGATGAAGCAGAAACAGAATTAAATATTAATGTCTCAACGCCGGCAACTATTTTAATGGTTGGTTTGCAAGGTGCAGGTAAAACAACAACATCTGGTAAACTTGCAGGTTTATTGCAGAAGAAAAACAAAAAACGTGTCCTGTTAGCATCCCTAGATATTTATCGTCCCGCTGCGCGTGAACAATTAAAGCGTGTGGGTGAACAGTTATCTGTTGATGTGTTGTCTATTATAGATAACGAATCTGTAGAAGAAATTACAAAACGCGCCGTGCATGCAGCAAAGACAAAAAGTTATGATGTTTTAATTTTAGATACTGCCGGTCGTTTGCATATTGATGAGCCTTTAATGCAGGAGGTTCAGCTTGTTAAGAAATTAGCGAATCCATCTGAAACCTTACTGGTTGTTGATAGTATGACAGGACAAGATGCCGTTAATATTGCTAAATCTTTTGAAGAACAAATTGGCTTAACTGGCATCGTACTAACACGTGTAGACGGCGATGCCCGTGGTGGTGCAGCTCTTTCAATGCGGTCTATTACAGGAAGACCCATTAAATTTATGGGCCTTGGCGAAAAACTTGATGCTATCGAAATATTTGATGCGCAGCGCATTGCTGGCCGTATTTTAGATATGGGGGATATCGTTTCCTTAGTTGAAAAAGCTGAATCTGTTCTTGATAAAGATGAAGCCGAATCTATGGCAAAAAAAATGGAATCGGGCAAGTTTGATATGAACGATTTAGCAAAGCAAATTCATCAAATGAAAAAAATGGGTGGATTGGCAGGCGTTATGGGCATGCTGCCAGGTATTGCAAAATTTAAAGATAAAATAGAAAAATCAGGTATGAATGATAAAGAAATGGATTATCAATTAGCCATTATTTATTCTATGACAAAACAAGAACGTCGCTACCCTAAACTATTAAATGCATCGCGAAAGAAACGTATAGCATCTGGGGCGGGACGGTCGCCTCAAGAAATTAACAAGTTGCTTAAACAGTATGAGCAAATGTCAAAAGCTGTGAAGAAAATGAAAAAAATGGGCATGAAGGGCATGATGCGCGGTGGTCTTGGCGCCTTAATGGGGCGTTAAATTTTCAAGGTTAACAAGACTTAAAAGTATAATATATTCTTTTCTTGTTACCTTGTGTGCGTATGGTGATGTTATATAAGTGTGGACCATAGTCTATAGCGTTTGCCAAATAATCCTAATTCGGGCTTAGGCTTTGCCAGTTAATAACTTAAAACGTTCAATAAAAATACTAAAGATTTGTGCGTTAACTTGACCCCGACCATTTAACTGGGGGATTTCTGTCAGGCATGCAACCTCGACAACGTGGCATTTTTGTTTTTGAATCGACTCTATCAATTTTTGAATTTTAGTACCTGTTTTAATAACGTCTCCTATCATGACGTAATATCCATCTGCGTTTAAGCTTGGCAGGCTAGCTGCCATGTAAACTGGCTTACTATGCATATATCCAAGGGCTGTTGCAATGGCAAAACTGTTTTTGGTTAAGGCAATATATCCGTTAATTTTTTGATCCTTATAGCGATCATGAAGAATATCTATGGCTGTTTTTAAGCCCGCAACATTGCTAAATAAGCTGGAAAAATCATAAGCATAATGCGTGTCATCTTTTTTCACATCATGCTTTTTAATTGCCATTTGTACTGTATGATTTTTTTGTATATCTGCAGATACAATGGTGGTTAGGGCAAGAAACATGTAACCTGTTTTACTTATAAACATATTGTATTCCTTTGTGTTAATTCAAAGGCACGTTGTTCAAAAGCATCTATCATGCTATGAGCACCCTTATCCAGATATGGAGTTAAAAGCTTTTTAATTAAGATGTTTTTAAAATCAAAATTTAATGTTAAATTCACTTCACAAGATTGCTGATCGCCCCCAATACTGTTTAAATCCCAGTAAGATTTAAGGTGGTGAAAAGGCCCATCAATTGCAGTTGACCTGACATAAGCAGAGTGGGCTTCTTTTTTAAATATTACACGGGATTGATACGTTTGCTTTAGCGCCTTGTAGGCAATAGTTAACTTTCCAGTAAAGTGGGCATCTTCGTGGTCATATGTTTCTGAGGCTTCAATACCAGGTAAAAATTCATTGTAATGATCAACATCTTTAATAATATTAAAAAGGACCTCTAAGGAGTACGGCAGTACTTTATTGAAGTGATATTCAGCCATGTATTACAATCCACTTATTTGTTTTAAACGGCTTTCTAAATTATACAGTTTAACTGTTTCTTCCTTATTTTCATCATCTGTACTTTTTAAATCTTTAACGGTAACACTTTCAACGGCCAGTTCATTGGCACCAAAAATAATTGCATGCGAGCATTGGGCCCTATCTAGTTGTTTAAAGCGTTTTCCCATATTACCACTTAAAGGAAATTCAATATTGATACCCTTTTTTCTAAAAGAATTAGCCATTTTTAAGGCTGTTAAAAATTCATCTTCACCAACAGGTAGTAAGCCAATAATGGGTGCTGTTTCAATTTTAGTTTCTTCCATCAACAAGCATAAACGCTCTATACCAATACCACAGCCAACAGCAGGAACATCAGGCCCGCCCATTTGTTTTACAAGGTGATCATATCTGCCGCCTGCAATAATGGCGTCTTGTGCGCCAAGTTGATCTGTCTTAAATTCAAAAGCTGTATGGCAGTAATAGTCAAGCCCGCGAACAAGCGTTCTTTGAATGGTGTAGGAAATATCCAAGGCATCAAGCCCCTTTAAAACAGCACTAAAAAAATCTTTTGATTCCTGATTAAGTGCGTGTTGATATTGCGGCGCATCCACACATAATAATTTATCTTGTGGGTCTTTAGAATCTAATATGCGCAGTGGATTATTTTGCAGTCTGAATTGGCTATCAAGAGACAGCTTATTTTTAATTGGTGTAAAATAATCAACCAAGGCTTTACGATAAGCTTGACGGCTTTCTATGTCACCAAGTGTATTTATATGCAATGTTGTATTTTTAATGCCAAGCTTTTTTAATAATGCATGCCCTAAAGCGATAGATTCAACGTCAGCAAGCGGGCTGTTAGAACCAATGTATTCTATGCCAGCTTGAAAAAATTGACGGTAGCGTCCTTTTTGTGGGCGTTCATACCGAAACATGGGTTCAACGTAACAAAATTTTTGCGGTAAGCTTTGGGTTAAACCGTTTGATATAAGGGCGCGCACAATGGGTGCCGTGCCTTCAGGCCTAAGCGTTAAAGAATCGCTTCCTTTATCATTAAAGGTATACATTTCTTTGCCGACAATGTCGGATGCTTCACCAAGGGTGCGCTTAAAAACGCTTGTATGTTCAAAAATGGGTGTCTCAATTTTGTTAAAATTGTAATTTTGTGCAAGTTCATAAAAGCATTTTAGAATGTGGGATTTTAGCTTGGCTTCTTGACCATAAATATCGCGTGTGCCGCGTGGAGAGTTTAATTTCATGTTATAATCTGTGCGTTTTGTTTTACTTAAATTTTAACATAAAACAAAATATTGAGGGGAAATAGTTTGTATAATTTAATTTTTTTGTG
>PFNE01000005.1 GCA_002791835.1 Alphaproteobacteria bacterium CG_4_10_14_0_8_um_filter_37_21
ATGAGTGCGCTTAAAATATAGAAAATAGTCAAGTTTCTTCAGCTTGAACCATATTCATAATAAAAAAACTAAATCCCGGAATCATCAACACCAAAATTACAAAAACCTAGTGCCATAACCCGCAACCAGTTGTCTACCATATATTCTATGTGACGTGAGTGAGGGGGTAATCTTATTTTTCGGGCATATGGCTAAATATTTTAGGCAAAAACCAAAACGTAAATGAAGCCGGGACTAAAGTCGTGTTATTTGACTGAAAAATTTCAATCATCCGTTCTGTATGATTTATATTAAGTGGCATAATCACCACTTAAAAATCAAAGTTTAGCGGCCATTTCAATTCACGGGCAGACAGAAATGTAGACGACAAATTAGCTTAAATAAATTTTTTGCATAGAATCAATAATGTGCTTTGCATCGTGTTCTTTGCGTTGAAAGAAATTACGTCCAACAATTGACCCAAATCCGCTTCCATCTTTTATAGCCGTTGCTTCAGCAAGTAGTGATGCATCCTGTTTTGATTCACCACCTGAAAAAATAACCATACGCCGTCCTGTAAAACAAGCGCGCACAACATGTGCAACACGATCTTTAGCAGATGAGTAAGGAATGTCGCTTTTTAAGAAAGTATTTTTTACACACTTTAACGCTAAATAGTCTGATGGTAATTTTACTTTGACAACATGTGCGCCAGCCAAGCAGGCCATGTGTGCCCCATAGGAAATAACATCAAGCGCTGTTTCTGCTTCTTTAAGTAAGGCACCGCCACGTGCATAAGACCACACAATCGTTGGTAGGCTATATGACCTGGCTTCTTGGATGATTTCTTTCAATTCTTCAAGCTGATCTAAAAATGCATCAGATCCTGGGTAAATCGTAAAGCCAATTGCACTACACCCCAAGCGCACGGCATCTTTTACAGTTGCTGTTAATGCCTGATCAGGGTTTGTACCCTTTTGAATCAGATTATTGCTGCTATTAATTTTTAAAATGGTTGGTACTTGGCCTAAATATGTTTCGCATCCCGATTCTAATACACCCAAAGGTGCCGCTAAAGCGCTAAGGCCATATGTTACCGCCAAATGGTAAAAATATTGTGGGTCGTAAGCAGAGTGATTTAAAGAAAACATTTTATCTGGACCATGCTCAAACCCCTGGTCTGTTGCCAAAATAATCATCTTTCCGGTTTTTGCTAGCGCACCATGGTTCATTATTTTGTATAAATTGGATTTTACGCCAACAGTTTCACCTTCATAGTTTTTTAAAATCTGTTGAATTGCGTTCATGTTTTCTCGTCATTTATAAAAAGTTAAGCCTTATATACAAGAATACACCCGCACACAATTACATAGCAAGAACACTGTGGTATTCGTCTTGATGACAAATCAGGAATATATCATCAATAATAAGCATAATCATAAGAATTAGGCAGCATCAATTGCTTGAATAATTTTAGACATAACATCATCTAAAGAGTCTTGTTCATCAGCTTCAACCATGACACGAATAAGGTTTTCTGTACCTGAGGGCCTTATAAATAATCGGCCAATACCATTTAATGTTTCGTGCCCTTTTTCAATGGCATCTTGAACGGATTTTTCTTTTAAAATTTCTGAACCCCTTTGAACATTTCTTAATTGTTGGGGTACACTGGCAAATGTTTTGCGCAACATGCTAGATTTTTTGTTTTGTTGTTGCATAATTTTTAACATAAACAAACTTGCTAGCAGTCCGTCACCGGTTGGCGAGAACTCTTTTAAAATAATATGTCCTGATTGCTCCCCACCCAAAATGGCATCTTTTTCCCGCATAGCTTCTAATACATAGCGATCACCAACGCCTGTACGCACTAACATAATGCCTTGTTCTTTTAAGTAGCGCTCTAGCCCCAGGTTAGACATTTGTGTGGCAACAACAGTGTTATTTTTTAGTTTATTTTCTTGATGCAAATCCATGGCAATCGCTGCTAAGATTTGATCGCCGTCTAGGGTCATCCCGGTTTCGTCTACCATGATAAGACGATCTGCATCGCCATCAAGGGCAAAACCGACATCTGCTTCGTACTTTAAAACGGCTTTTTTTAACCCATCAACATGTGTGGCACCACATTGATCATTAATGTTATGACCGTCAGGGTTATCATTTAATGTAATAACCTCAGCCCCAAGTTCCCAAAAAAGGCGTGGGGCAATTTTATAAGCGGCGCCATTGGCACAATCAACAACAATTTTTAATGCATCAAGGCGTAATCCACGTGGAAAACTTCCCTTTACAAACTCTAGGTATCTACCTTGTGCATCTTCAATGCGTGTTGCCTTACCCATATTGGCAGCGTGTACCAAAGGAATATCATCAGAAAAATAAATATCTTCAATTGCTTTTTCTTGCGTATCGGACAGTTTTAACCCTTCGGGCCCAAAAAATTTAATACCATTATCTTTTGCCGGGTTATGAGATGCTGAAATCATCACGCCAAGTTGCGCCCTAAAGGAATGCGTTAACAGCGCCACAGCTGGTGTTGGTAGGGGGCCCAATAATAAAACATCCATACCAAGGGATATAAATCCTGCGGTAAGCGCTGGTTCCACCATATAGCCAGAAAGTCTCGTGTCTTTACCGATAACAACAATTGGTCGATGTTCCCCTTCATGGGGGTGATGCGTTGTAAAATAAGACCCAACAGCTGTCGCCAGTTTTAAAATGGCATCTGGTCGCATCGCTTTTGTATTGGCTTCTGCACGAACACCATCAGTACCAAATAAACGACGCATATATGACCATACTTTTTAATTGCTAACCTATTATATAAGGGCGTTTTGTAAGTATGCAAGGTTTATATGTTATCGCAACATGAAGACTGTACTAATACATAAGGTAATATACCACCACTTATATAATAATTCATTTCTTTTTGGGTATCTATACGGCATAAAACAGTCGTTTTGTGTGTTGATCCGTCTTCATATTCAATATGCATATTTAAAGAGCAGGCAGGCTGCATGTTTTTATGAATGCCGTGAATGCTTATTTTTTCATATCCTGTTAGCTTTAAGGTTTTTCTTGTTTGACCATCTGTAAACGTGAGGGGAAGAACACCCATACCAATAAGATTAGACCTATGAATACGCTCAAAACTTTCTGTAATAACCGCCTTTACACCTTGTAAACGTGTTCCTTTTGCCGCCCAATCACGGGAAGAGCCTGTTCCATATTCTTTACCAGCGATCACAACTAAAGGAATATTTTTTGATTTTGCATGCATTGCAGTATCATAAATAGAGGTAGTTTCTAAAGAAACTGGTGATTTTGTATAACCGCCCATGACACCTGGTGTCATCTCGTTTTGCAGTCGAATATTAGCAAAAGTTCCCCGAATCATCACGTGATCATGACCGCGCCTTGAACCATAAGAATTAAAATCTTCAGGTTGAACGCCACACTTGATTAAATAAGCACCCGCAGGGCTATTTTCCTGAATATTACCGGCGGGTGATATATGATCTGTTGTTATGCTGTCACCAAACAGCCCTAGAATACGGGCATTTTGAATATCCTCAACAACTGAATTAACGCCATCTTCAAAGTAAGGTGGCTGTTTAATATATGTACTTCCCTCTTTCCATGCATATGTTTGGGAGGTGACCGTTTTTAAATCTTGCCATTGTTTGTCGCCATCAAATACATGGGCGTAGCGTTCTTTAAAAAATTCTGGTGTAACACATTTATTGACAAGTTCTTTTATTTCTTGGGATGTTGGCCATAAATCTTTTAAGTAAACAGGGTTGCCATCCTTGTCGTTTCCTAATGGGTCTTGGTAAATATCTCGTTTCGTTGTGCCCGCTAACGCGTAGGCAACAACTAGCGGAGGGGAAGCTAAATAGCTAGATTTCACGTGGGGGCTAATGCGTCCCTCAAAATTACGGTTTCCAGATAAAACAGCGGCAACATCCAAACCATTTTTTTCAATACATTCCTGCAAACCATCTTCTAATGGTCCAGAATTACCAATACATGTGGTGCAACCATAACCAACTAGGTTAAAACCTAGAGCGTCTAAGCTTGTCATCAGATCTGCGCGCTCAAGATAATCTGTGACAACTTTTGACCCTGGCGCTAAAGATGTTTTAACCCAAGGCTTTACCGTCATGCCTAAGTTATGTGCTTTTTTTGCCAGTAAGCCGGCTGCAAGCATAACAGAAGGATTAGACGTATTCGTACAGCTTGTAATAGCTGCAATTACAACATCTTGATGGCGAATTTTATAAGGTTTCCCTTTAACAGGAAAAGCATCATCTTGTGGCGCAATTTTACGCGCAACGTGGTGTACATCTTGTAATAAAATTTTATCTTGTGGGCGTTTTGGCCCGGCAACAGTTGGCGTGATTGTACTCATATCAAGTGTCAGGGCATCTTTAAATTCTGGCTCTTCATTTTCATAGCGCCACAAAAACTGTTCTTTTGCATAAGCTTCAATAAGGGCTATTTGCGCTTCTGTTCGACCCGATAAACGCATATAGGATAACGTTTCATCATCAATTGGAAAGAACCCACATGTTGCACCATATTCAGGCGCCATATTGGCAATTGTAGCCCGGTCTGCAAGCGGTAAATTAGCTAATCCGCTGCCAAAAAATTCTACAAATTTTCCAACAACACCCTTGGTACGCAATATATTGACGATGGTTAAAACAAGATCTGTGGCCGTTACCCCTTCTGGAAGGGCGCCCGTTAGACGCATACCAACAACATCTGGTATTAACATGGAAATAGGCTGACCAAGCATAGCAGCCTCGGCTTCAATACCCCCAACACCCCAGCCCAAAACAGACAGTCCATTAATCATTGTGGTATGACTATCTGTACCAACTAAGGTATCTGGATATGCAAACGTCTTGCCATCGATTTCATGTGTCCACACAACCTTACCAAGATATTCCAAATTTACTTGATGACAAATTCCTGTTCCTGGGGGAACCACCCGGAAATTTTTAAAGGCCTTTTGACCCCATTTTAAAAATTCATATCTTTCTTTATTTCTTTCATATTCAAAAGCAACATTTTTCTTAAAGGCCTGTTTTGATCCATAACGATCCACCATGACAGAATGATCTACAACTAAGTCAACTGGAATATGCGGATTTACTGTATCTGGATTTTTACCCATTTTAACACATGCATCACGCATAGCAGCAAGATCAACAACAGCTGGAACACCGGTGAAGTCTTGGCATAAAACACGTGCTGGTTTAAATGAAATTTCAAACGTCTTAAAATCAGATTCATAAAATCTTAACAGGTTTTGAATCGCTGCACTGGATTCTTTCGTTTGTTGGCGTAGCAAGTTTTCGATCAATATTTTAATAGAAAAAGGCAGTCGTTTTATAACATCTAGCGCGTTTAATGTTTTAAGAGAGAAATAGTTGTACGTTTTATTGTGAACTGAAAGTTTTTGCATCGTTTTATCTACCATTAAGTGCGTACCTTAAGCCTAGCGTTCTTGGGTTCTTTGTTCAAGATTTGCTATGAAAAATCTTAATATTCATAAAACATAAACGGGCATTTGTTGGTTAGACCCTAATAAATACTTGAACACCTTGTCCTATTTATTAGGGTCCACCTTTTTATGGCTTAACTATTTGTTTTTAAGACTTGTGATGTGCCGCTTTGCGCGCACGTCTTTCTTCTTTATGAGCTTGTTTTTCTTCTTTATGAGCTTGTTTTGCTTCTGGAGTCATATTATGGTTGTCAGGTTTCTCTGTATTGACGACTGCATCTTCTGTAGCCGCAGCATGCAGTGCACCACTACTAGTTGTACAAAAAAATAATCCAGATAATAATATGCTTGATAAAATTGTTTTATTTTTCATGATATACATCTTAATACTATTGCATGAAGTTTAACCATTAAACTTCTTATAGTATTTATATTTTATATATGAATAGTTAACAAATAGTAAATAATTCTAATTTTTTTGTAAAAAGATTAGAATTACACTTCACGACGGCACTAATAATGCGTAACAGTTTTAGCGTAATAGAAATAAAAAAATCAGAACATACTCCCCTTTTCGCCAATTTTTGATTATTGAAGACATGCAAATTTTTGCCTGGATAGGCTTGTTTTCTTTCTGATGGAATGCGCAAATTTCCTTAAATATGTTGCCTAATTTAGCGTGAACAGGTTAACCCCACTCTACAATTATCTGTATTTATTGTTAAATATGTAATAAAGTTAAATATAAATTTAAATACTATTGAATATATTTTCTTATGATGTTTTTAACAAAAAAAACTTTTTTTCTATTCTGTATAATGGCAATTATACCGTTATACGGTGATAATTTAGTAAAGGAAAAAACCTTACAAGTAACACAGGATGTTAAGGACATTCACAACATAAACACTTCCCAAAAAAACATTGAAAAAAAAATAACCACTAGACATTATTACTTTGAATCTACTTTAAAAAAATTATATTTAATTGAAAAACAATACAAAAACAGCACAAATGAACAATTAAAAGATAGCTTATCGTATGTTGAGGCAATATGGAGAGGTCTTGTAAAACGATCTTTTGCCAATATGTCTAGTGAATTTTTACAAGAAGATCTTCCAAAAATTAATACAACAGAGCCATTTTTAGAAAAAATGAATACGAGTGAAAAAGTTTCAGAACACTATAGCATATTTGATAATTGGCTCAATAAAAAAATAGATGACGATCAAAATTTATACAATACTGTTTTACTGTTGTCTGGGAAATTAAGATCTAAACTTGTTCAAGAAACCATCAAACGCGGCAATGAATACGTTAACACGTTTACGATGACGTATTTTGATGATTTGATAAATGAAATACAAATCATTCCTATACGCTGGGGCGCAACACTTGTATCTAAAATTTATGACTGGAAGCGCAATGTCAATATAGGGGTTAAAGGAATCAAAATTATCATAAGTGACATATTACTTATGTTAAGCTCTCTTATTTCTATATTCTTGCTGATTTTTAATTTTACAAAAATATCAAATTTTATTGAAAGTTTTGGTAGCAGAATTTTAGAAGATAAAATTAAAAAATATAATTTTTTTTACTATGTTTTCTATCTCGTCAATGCTGTTTCATCCCTTGTGTTAATGCTTGTCATTATTAATATTGGGGGCTTTGTCATTCGGCTATCAAGTGTGGATGAATTATCAGAATTAACAAATTTAGCGAATTATTATATCTTTTATAAAATAACCATTATTGTTATTACACGTGGTATTACAAAACTAAAGATTGATGGAAAAATGCGTTTTTCGTATTTATTTTACAAAGATTTTTTCAATACAGTTCGCTTATTTGCCTTTGTTCTTTTTCTATATTTTTCTTTAATGCAGATAATAGATACGGTTGTCGGCAAGGTTTTGCTATACAGGCTTGTGGATTTATCTTTTTTGTATTGCATTGGGGGGGTCTTTTTATATGAAGTATGGGTGTGGAGAGAACGTACAGATGTTTTATTCGAAAGACTTGTTCCTAATTCTATCTTTATAAGGACTATTTCAAAACATTTACAAAAAATGGCGTTTATAAAATCTATTTTTCAACTGTCTGCCATCTTTATTTCTTCGGTACTTTTATTTTTTAACAATATCTTTTCTAAAACAAAGCTATCATCACATATTTCCTCATATATTTTTATTCGAAAAGTTAAAGCGGCACACAATTCATCTTATACATTAAATAAGGAAAATGCTGCTGCACTTATGCAAAATTACAACACCTTATTTTTCAATCAGCAGCATAATCTTTTTAATATTGAAAAAGAACAGGCAAAAGAAATTTCTACCCTTATTTCTGATTGGCACCTAAACAATGCTTTAAAAAATTCTGTTAGCATTATTGGCGATAAAGGAAGTGGCGTTTCTGTTTTAATGGATCAAGTTCAAGAAGAATCTGAATCTTTTATATTATTACGCATTAAAATACCTTACAAATGTGCCAAATTAGACGACTTTTTACAACATATCGCCCATATTATAAATCAAGATGTATCTTCAGTTGATGAATTAGAGGAAATTCTTTTTAATTACAACAATCAAGAACCGTTTATTATCATGATTGATGATGCACATCACTTGTTTATGGCGAAAATTGGTGGGTTTGATGTGATCCATACGATCATGTCCTTGATGTCAAATGAACGATTACCAATATTTTGGGTTTCATCTTACCATTCTTTTTCTTGGTACTATTTAAGAATGATTTTTTCTAAGAATGCATTAGCACAAATAGAAATGTTTATCGCACCATGGGAACCTGATGATATTCAAAATTTAATACTTCACCGTCATAAGCAAACCAATACGAATATATCCTTTGATGATTTAGGCCTTGCCCTTAAACCTGACGCAAATGGTCAATTAAAAGAAACTGAATCGCAATACTTCACCCTGCTATATGAAAAATCTTCTGGAAATCCAAGCACTGCCTTAACATTGTGGTCCAAATCACTGTATCCATCACATACAGAGGATACATTGTATGTTGGTCTGCCAAAATCATTTGATTTTAATATACAAAAAATTATTAACAACGATGCATTATTAATATTGGCAACAATCATAAAACATGGTGCTTTAACAAAAGAACAGATTCAGGAACTAACGTCATTAACAAAATGCGCCATCTTTAATGAGGTGAAAAAACTCGCCTTATGGAATATTATTGATTTCAACGCTGATCAATACTTATCCATTTCTTGTGAGTTTGCACCGAAAGTTTATAAAGTATTAAAAGGGATGAATTATATTTATGGTAGATAATAGTACAGATTATTTAACGATTGTAGGTGAAATATTTAAGTTAGAGCGTATTTTACTGCTGGTCATGGGCCTTGTATCTATATATGTTATTTCAAAATTCATTAAGTCAGTGGCCTTTAATCTTGCTAACAAAATACCGGGTAAAAAAAATAAAATACTGCAAATTTTTACATTGATTAATTTTGTCATTAGTTTAGGTGGGGGCAGCTTTATTGTCTATTTCATTTTACACCCATCTAAAGAAGTGACTATTGCCTTATTAGGAAGCACATCAGTTGCCATTGGTCTTTCTTTAAAAGATCTGGTTTCATCTTTAATTTCCGGTATAACGATCATTACAGATCCGCCCTTTAAAGTGGGTGATTTTGTCATCTATCAAGAAATTAAAGGACATGTGACACATATTGGACTGAGAGTTGTACGCATATTAAACGCAGATCAGCAAGTTATTACAATTCCAAATTCAATTATGACATCTGATTTTGTTATTGTTCAAAATCCAGGGCAAAGTTTTATGCTAACGGTCACCCCTTTTTATTTACATTGTCTGGTAAGTGTTCAACAGGTTCGAAATATTTTACATGAAGTCGCCTGTACAAGTCCCTATATTTATTTATCTGAAAAAGTCCTAATTACAGTTGAACAAATACTCAATAAAGATAAAACATATTTTAAATTTAATGTGAAAGCACAAGTAACGCAGGCAAAGTATAGTGAGGAATTTCAAGCAGATTTATATCACAGATCTTTTAAAATCTTTCAAGAAAACAAAATTGAATTTTTTGGCGATGTGAATTAAATTATTTTGTCATAGTGTTCCGTAAAGTAAGCGTATGGGGTTTGCGTAACCCCCAAAAAAAGCACGACCCGCTTTTTAGTACTTCCAGTTATGTTGATGCGAACTGTTTCATGCCCCAACCTTAAAAAGATTCTATTTTAGCAGTAAAATGCGCTATTCCAATTACAACAAGCGTAAGGTATTCTGAACATCAAGAATATGACATATAGGTAGCACTGATAAAAATTCAGCGCCCTAAAATAAGCCAGGCCAAGCCACGTGAGTGAATTAACACAATTAGAAAAAGGTGTCTTTGTCTTAAACACAGCACTTAAAAACATGACGACACTTCCTGGGGTGTATCGCATGATCAGTAGTTCTGGTGAAATTCTTTATATTGGGAAGGCAAAAAATTTAAAAAAACGTGTGGTTTCCTATACACGCCCAGATGTTCTGCCTATTCGTTTGCAGCGCATGATTGCACAAATCAACACAGTGGAACTAACCACAACACAAACAGAACTTGAGGCCCTTCTCCTGGAAAGTAACCTCATTAAAAAGCATAAGCCAAAATACAATATTTTATTAAAGGATGATAAGTCGTACCCCTACATTCATATAACGGGTGATCATGACTTTCCCAAAGCTGTTAAATATAGGGGTGCCAGAAATAAACAAGGGGAATATTTTGGCCCCTTTGCCAATGCAGGTGCTGTTGATGAAGCTATATTAAGTTTACAACGTATTTTTATGATACGTAACTGTTCTGAATCCACTTTTAAAAACAGAAAGCGTCCTTGCCTTCAGTATCATATTAAACGGTGTTCTGCACCCTGTGTTAAGAAAATTTCAAAAGAGGATTATGCATCCTCTATTTATCAAGCACAGCACTTTTTAAAGGGAAAAACAACTGTTGTACAAGATGCGTTCTCTCAAAAAATGATGACAGCATCCAATATCCAAGACTTTGAAACAGCTGCAAAATTTCGTGACCGCATTAAAATGATATCAGAACTACAAAGCAAACAACTCATTAATGTTTCTGGTATAAATGATGCTGATATTATTGCCTTGCATGAAGATGATGCTAACCGTGTTGTGCAAATTCTTTTCTTTAGGAATGATCGTAATTACGGCACAGAAACCATTATATTAAAACATACGGAAGGGGAATCGTTACAAGACTGTATGGCTGCTTTTTTAAATCAATTCTACTCTAACAAAGAACCGGCCCCCTTATTGTTATTAAACCATGAACCTTCCGATTTTCAGCTGATTAAAAATGTTTTTAAAGAGAAGTATAAATTATCCATTAAGTGGGAGTTTCCAAAGACAGGCACAAAAAAAGATCTTATAAATTATGCCTTAAAAAATGCAGCAGATAGCTTAAAGCTTAAAGCACAAGAATCTGGCAGTATGAACAAAATACTAAAAGAGCTTGCGACTATTTTTGATCTTAAAAAGGTGCCACAACGCATTGAAGTTTATGATAATTCCCATATTCAAGGTAGCTTTCCAGTGGGCTGTATGATTGTTGCAACCCCTGATGGATTTGATAAAAAATCGTACCGAAAATTTAAAATTAAAAAAGAACGTGGTTTTGGCGGCGATGATTTTGCCATGATGGAAGAAGTTTTAGAGCGCCGATTTAATCACGAAAAAGACTGGGGTCTTCCTGATTTATTATTAATTGATGGGGGAAAAGGGCAATTAACATCAGTGAATAAGGCCCTACATAAAGCGCAAATCAATATTCCTGTTGTGTGTATCGCAAAAGGTGAAGACCGTCATGCCGGTAAAGAATTTTTAATTATGCGTGAAAAAGAACCCTTTCAACTGGAATTTAAAAGCCCCCTACTTTATTTTTTGCAGCGCTTACGTGATGAAGCGCATCGCTTTGCAATCACAACACACAGAAGTGCGCGCATTAAAAATATCGCAAAATCAAAAATTGATGACCTGCCCGGCATTGGATTATTACGTAAAAAAGCACTTTTACAACATTTTGGATCAGTCGAATTCGTCAAACAGGCTAGCATTAAAGAGTTAATTTTGGTAAAAGGAATAAGCTACCCTTTAGCAAAAAGCATATATGAATACTTCCAAGAAAACAGATAACCCAAAACTAAATGTACCAAATGTCTTAACAATGGGTCGCATTGTGTTAATTTTCACACTGGTTCCTTGTTTTTATTATCAGTCTGATACAGCGCGACTTATGGCTTTTATTATATTTTGCGTGGCCTGTATTACGGATTACTTAGATGGATTTTTTGCCCGCGTTTTAAATCAAACAACAAAATTTGGTATGTTATTTGACCCCGTTGCTGATAAAATTTTAATCTCAACAACCTTGTTTTTAATGGCAGCTTTTAATTACTTTACAGCAATTTCTATTATTCCAGGCATGATTATTTTATGCCGCGAAATGCTTGTATCTGGTCTGCGCGAATTCATGGGTTCAAAAGAAAAGCGCCTTGCTGTTTCCAGGCTTGCAAAATATAAAACAACTTTTCAGATGTTGGCGATTGGTCTTATTTTAATGGCTGATGCCTTTTCTTATGCATCGGAATTAAAAAATTTGGGTGAAGCTTTTTTATGGATAGCTGCTATTTTAACCCTAATAACTGGCGCGCAATACTTTCGCACAACTATGAAATATATTTAAAGCTGCGCGCACTAAAATGCACCCAACACCCTGTTAATAACCTTGTGGAAAAACAACCCACAACCCTGTGTATAGGCAAAATAAGGTAACTTATGCACATTTCAACATTTTTTACGCACCCCTTTTTCACACGGGGGTTTATTTTTCACAGGGGTGTGAAGTACAAAAAATTTGATTTCTTTCCACAGGTTTTCCACAAACACCTTTAATCAACCCATCATTTTGTATTAACATAAAATGAGTGCAATATTTACTGGATGCCCCACAACAATGATTCGCTTTTTAGTTTCCTTATTCATATTCGTAACGACGCTTTACGCAAAATTACCAACACCAACAACCCTGACCCTAAAAAACGGCCTTCAGGTTGTTTTAGTGCAAAATAAAATGGCGCCAGTTGTCAGTATCGGAGTTCTATATAAAGTGGGAACAGCAGATGACCCTGCTGCAGAGGTTGGTCTGTCTCACTTTTTAGAGCACTTGATGTTCAAGGGCACAAAAAAATTTAAAGGGAACAGCTACGCTGAAAATATTAAAAAACTTGGCGGCTCCCACAATGCTTACACATCTTACGACCTAACACATTATATATGTGATGTGCCGATCGAGGGAGCGCCTCTTACGTTAGAAATGGAGGCAGATAGAATGACTGGCCTTAATTTTGATAATGAAAAAGACCTCATTCCAGAGCAACGCGTTGTCCACCAGGAGCGCCTTATGCGCATGGAAAACAACCCATTTTCAGAGGCAATTGAAGCTTACCTAAAGGCGTGTTACTGGTACCATCCATACGGTGTGCCACCAATTGGTTATCCGCATCACATTGATGCCTACGCCCATAAATCGGTTATGGATCACTACAAAAAATGGTATACACCCAATAACGCGTCCCTTATTATCGTGGGTGATTTTAATGAAAAAGATGTAGTGGCGCTCATTAAAAAGTACTTTGATCCTATCAAAGCGCATACCAATCCTGTGCGAAAACGCCCACAGGAACCAGACCATAACGGTGTCACCATATCACTTTCCCAAATAAACAAACGTAACGCAAACACCATCATTCAATACAGCTACAGTGTTCCCGCTTTTCACAAAATGCCAAAAGGTGAATTTGAAGCGCTTACGGTGCTACAGCATATAATTGGATCAAGCGACACAAGCCCTATATATAAAGACCTTGTGATAGAAGAAAGATTAGCTCTCGATGTTGGGTTATCGGGTGTGGGTTACTCTGTGGATGATCGCTATATTAATATAAGCGCCACACTGTCACCAGACCAATGTCTACAAAAAATACGTGAAAAATTACGCTCAACAATAGACATATTCATCAAAACAGGACTAAATGAAGATCACATCACACAGGCTAAAAAAGAAATCCTGAACGGATATGCCTTCATTCAAGATAACAGAATGGGTATCAGGTCTTTATTTGCAGACCTGGCCTTCGGCTTGTCAGCAAAAGACATAACCACAGCTGATGAGCGAATAAGCGCCACCACAGTTGAACAGGTCAAAAGCGTCTATAAAAAATACTTAGACAAAAAACCCCACGTTGTTTTACACTTGGCGCCACAAAAAAAGACAGTAATACCAAGCACCGAAATCCAGAAACCGGAAGAGAAGACAACCCTTTTCCACAAGCTAAAATCTGTATTTACTAGCAACAGCTAATTTGTGGAAAACCTGTGCATTACTGTTTTTCCACAAATTCACAGGCCCTACTACTACTATTACCTTATAATATATATAAATAGATTATAGAGGGGGGGGTGTTCCTTGGCCCCATTCTTGAAAAATTGAAAATATCGTGCTATTCTTTTAAGCATGCGGCCATGGTGGAATTGGTAGACACGCAGCCTTGAGGTGGCTGTGGCGAAAGCTGTGGAAGTTCGAGTCTTCTTGGCCGCACCACACACATTATTGTTATCAAGGACCAAGATGGACTTTTATTTCCCGATCGCAGATATTGCATTTAACCCCTTGTGGATTTTTATCCTAGGCCTTGGGGTTGGCTTTGCATCAGGAATGTTGGGCATTGGTACTGGCATTTTAATTACCCCTATTTTAATATTGCTTGGCTTTCCATCACGTATCGCTGTGGCTTCCCAATTAAATGCCGCCATAGGTGCAAATTTTGCTGGCTTCCTTGGATACTGGAGAAAACAGGATGTTGATTTTGCTTTGGGCGGATATCTGGTTATTGGCGGCTTAATTGGGGCTTTAACGGAATTTTTTGTTTTAAAATGGTTGTACAATGTTGCTGCGTCTTACGGAATTTTGCGCACAACCACAGCAATCGTTTTAATTCTTCTGGGCTTTAATATGTTTTACCAGGCTATGCGCAGTCTGTTAACGGAAGACCTTGTTGGTAAATCTGTTAGCATGAAAAAATGGATGATTTATATTCCCTATCATCGAATTTTTATTCGAACACGAACAGAAATTAGCATACTTGTGCCTTTGGCTGTCGGTTTTTTGGCCGGTATTGTCACAACTTCCCTGGGTGGGGGGATCAACACAATTATTGTGCCTTCCTTAACCTACCTTATTGGGCGTGTTTCCCCTTCTGTAACGGGCACCAGTTTTCTTGTTTCTTTTGTTGTGTGTTTATCTGTTACATTTCTGCACGGTCTTGGAACAGCACCTGTGGATATGCCTTTAGTTTGCCTGTTGACGGTCTCTTCAGCCGTTGGGTTGAAGTTAGGGGGGTATGCTGGTACTTTTATGTCACGTATATGGCTAGGAACACTGGGGGGTATTGTGATTTTTAGCTTAGGCATTAAAAATATTTTAGCCGTGATTGAACTTGGGGGGCGCCGTACAAAGGTTATTTTAGATGATGGTGTGCGCCATTACTTGGATGATCTTGTTTCTATGATGGGGCAAAATTTGGGATGGGCGTCTAAAAAAATATTAATGTTTGCCCACATTGACCCTGTTGCCTATTCCGCTACATGTGTTTTCTTGACCATTACATTGGCTTACGGTGTAGATAAAATTATGCATTATTTTTTATACGGCCAAAGCCGTGGGTGATTCTATGAAAAAAACAATTATTTTTTTGAGCCTTGTTGTTATTTCTTGCTTGTTTTTTATACCAGGCAAGCAAACTGAATACGTAAATGTTTGTAATTGGTATGGTATGCTACCCAAGTCAATTATCAACCAATTTGAACAAGAAACCGGCATTAAGGTTCGCTATGATATTTTTGACAACAATGAAGTTTTAGAAGCAAAATTACTGGCAACCAATAGTGGTTATGATGTGGTTTTCCCCTCTGCAAGTCCTTATGTTGCCCATCAGATTGAAGCTGGTGTATATGCACCGTTAAAGAAAAATTCTATTCCAAACCTAATGCATGTGGGGTCTTTTTTTCTAGATCAAATGAAAAAGGTAGACCCCACTTTACAGTACGCCGTACCTTATGTTTGGGGTACAACTGGAATACTGTACAACAAAGACGCTTTATCTTGTGTGTTTGAAGATAAAGATTTAAATAGTGTTGGTCTTATTTTTGATGTGGATTTAGTCTCCAAAATATCCCATTTAGGTGTAAGCCTTTTAGAGGAAAGTGTTGACGTTTTCCCCATGGTTATGCGATCCCTTGATCTTGACCCCTCACTTAAAACACAAAATGGTTTAACCCAAGCAAAAGAAAAATTATTAAAAATTCGCCCACATATTAAACGCTTTGCAGCCGACAGAACATCTGGCGATCTTTTGTCTGGCGATCTTGTTTTGTCGCAATTTTGGTCTGGTGACGCGTATCGAACAATTTTAGCTGGTAAGAAAATTGGTAAAAACTTTAACTACATCATACCCCAAGAAGGCGCTACGTTATGGATAGATGTGATGGCAATACCAGTTGGTGCCCCAAACGCTAAAAATGCGCACAAGTTTGTAAATTTTATGTTGCGTCCTGATATTGCAGCTAAGTTGTCTAATGAAACCTACGCTGTTACCACAATCACAGAATCAAGAAAATTCATTGATACCAGCTTACTTACCTCCACTTTTTTATACCCCACACCACAAGTAATGGAATCTCTCCAGCTTGACTTACCCTCCATAGGTGACGAGGGGCGCGCCTATGATAAGGAGCGTTTGCGTATTTGGGCAAAGGTTAAGCAAGCTAGGTTTTAAGGTGTGTCAGCTTTAGAATTTTAACCTAAATATTATCACATCAATCAGACCTTTATTAACATGCGCTGCATATTATGAACACTGTTTATCACGTTAAGCGGTCTGTGCCATAATATAATTCTGATCTGTTTATAGTTTAGTCCGGGAGTTTATGTTTTTTTTTCTTTGCGTTTACTTTTTTTGTACCATGCTGTGTGCTCAAAATGATTCATCATGGGTTGTGTCAGCACCTGTAGTAGATGGTTTAAACGGTTCTACTCCCCCTGTTGAAAGCTCTCTGCCAGCAGTTTCCCCGTTGCCATCTTCCCCCCAGCTGCTTGATGAGATTTTTTTTCAAACTTTCTATAAAGAGATACAAAAATATTCTTTTTCACACCCGACCATTCCTTACAGTTTTTTAATGGGTCGGCCGGGTATTGAGTTCAGTTGTACAGAAACTCCGGATGGTGAGAGTGTGCGCATTAATTCGCAGTTTGTCATTGGCTGCATTCCTAAAAACACAGACAGAAATTATGTTACCCTGAACAATGATAACTCCTTTAACCCAAAAATTAAAACCCTCTATACGATGTTTTTAAAAGGCGAGTCTAACAACCTCCTCTCGTTATCAACACGTGGCGAGAGCTTAGTAAAATTAAGTCGCTGCCCTGAAGTATGTCTTTTGTGTTTTAAGGCTAGACAAATGACTGCAACTTATCATGAGGTTAATGCTCTTCTATTGAAAAAAAGTGTTACTATCGTCCCAGATGTTTTGAGAGAGCTGATTGAGGGGGAAATATTTGAGCTTAATGGTTACAATGTTCAGAAATTGGCCGATGCTTACCAAAAACAACATAACATGAACCATACACCACCACCTTGTGATGGTAATCAGGAAGATGACCCAAAACATAAGCCTTTACAGCAACCAACATCATCCTGTCATTTAAATGCTGCAGCCGCAGAGTTTAAACCCCAAAAACAGCCACCACCACCCTATTGTTGTCCTCCACCGTCATATGTGAGCCCACCAGAACCCATTCAATAAATCACTTGCGTACCCTGTAAAAATAAATTATATTGGTCTATACATGGCGGGCGTAGCTCAGTCGGTTAGAGCGCGTGGTTGTGGTCCACGAGGTCGCGGGTTCGATTCCCGTCGCTCGCCCCATTTTTTAAAAGTGACATTGAAAATTGCTTACAAAACTAAAACGTTTTTCCCCTGGTAACTTATATAAAACAGTTCAAGACGCCGCACATAAGCCGAAAGCTATGTGGATTTGTTGCTTGATATCATTTTGTGAGAGTAGCTTTTTCCCTATACCCCCAGATGTTATGATGATCCCAATGATCTTAGCACACCGCGCTATTGCCTTTCGCTTAGCTATATATGCGTCCATATCTTCTGTCTTAGGTGGGTTTTTGGGGTATTATATTGGGTATTCTTTATTTGAAACTGTTGGCCAGTGGATTGTTGAGACGTATCACATGCAAGATGCGCTGGTAAAATTTCAAGATGATTTTTCAAAATATGGTTTTTGGATTATTGCCTTAAAAGGGTTAACACCAATACCCTTTAAGCTGGTTACTATTGCCAGCGGTATTGCACGTTTTGACTTAGTACAATTCACGATCGCAGCAACCATTGCCCGTACTTTTAGATTTACGCTTTTATCCTCCTTGCTGTGGTGGCTTGGTCCTATTGCAAAACCACTTTTAGAAAAGCACATGAAGTGGGTCATGGTTTTGACGATGCTTGGAATTGTGTTAGGCTTTGTAATAGTAAAATATATTTATCATTAAAGTATGTTACGTCTTCATGAAGGTGTTATTTTTATTGCCTTTTCTTTTCTGCTGAGCCTGGGTTTAGGCTTTGCATACTTTTCACAGTATTATTTGAACGTTGAACCGTGTGCTATGTGCTATACACAACGTTATTTGTTTATGGGCGCTATATTTATTTTATTAATAACGGGCGTTTTTTTTGACAGGTTCCCAATCTTAAAATATTTATCCCTTTTAGTGGTATCTGCTAATTTAGGTTTTAGTGGTTTTCATGTTGGTGTTGAACAAAAATGGTGGAAAGGGCCAAGCACGTGCGTTAGTAATGCACAACTTAACCTTAAAAACGCATCGCCGGAACAAGCTTTGGCACAGTTAAAATCTCAGCTTTCTGAAAAAAAATTCGTTCCATGCGATAAAGTTGGATGGCGTATCTTAGGTATACCCGTTACCCTATTAAATACACTGTTTTTGCTTATACTGTTTATTTGTATCCTAAAGGTTATTGTTACATGTCACACAAGACGCTCCCAAATTTTTTACAAGAAATGATTCGTGTTAACCAAGCTGGAGAGTTTGGTGCAAAGCGCATTTATGAGGGTATGATTGCGCACTCTTCTCCCACAGAAAAAGAACTTCTGACCGAAATGTTAGATCAAGAACTTAAACACTTGGCCACTTTCAACGATATGATGATCAAAAATAAAATACGTCCAACTTTTTTACAACCTTTGTGGTACTTGGGTGGTTACGCGATGGGTGCCGTGACTGCTAAGATTCACCCTAAAGTTTCTCACGCATGTACAATTGCTGTTGAAGAAGTTATTGAAAAACACTATCAGGAACAATTAGATGAATTAGAATTTTATCCAGAACATGCTGATTTAAAAAAAATCGTTAAACAGTTTAGGGATGAAGAGCTTGAACATCGCGATACAGCAGTAGACCAAGGTGGCGACAACCACCCACTTTCGCAACCAGTAAAATCTGTTGTAAAGGGGATCACAAAAGCAGCTATATTTTTATCTAAAAAAATTTAAATTTTCTGTCTTATACCGCAATATGAGAAAAATAAGTTTCTTATTATCATGCACCCTTCTGTGGTGATGTGCACCACTTTTATTTTTAGCCGGAAAACGAAACCCAAATAACAGAATCAATTTTTTTTATCATCACTTTGTTTTGAATCAGGTAGTACAGCCTTCGAACCCATATATAGAAATGCCATTAGTATTATGCAATCTTCTATATTTCAAGAATACCAGGTTCCATATACATGTTTTGTGTAAGGTGCTAAACTATTTATAAGTTTTGGCTTTATGGCTGTTGTCGGGTAGAGGCTTTCCCTGTTCTGCTTATGCGGGGTCTTCAGAAAGTTGCTGTGTCTTGCTTGGCAGCCGTCAATCATTGGAATAACCATATGTTCTTAGACTTCCTGTTTTATGTATTTGCAACCATTTTGCTGGTGTCGGCATCTTTTGCTTTATTTGCAATCAATCCCGTTATAAACGTTCTTTCTCTTATTTTAGCTATGTTTTATTCTGCTGGCATTTTTGTCTTATTAAGGGCAGAGTATTTAGCATTTACACTGATTATTATTTATGTTGGCGCTGTGGCTGTTTTATTTTTATTTGTTGTGATGATGTTAAATATTAAAAAACGTTCTGTTAAAGAAGTTATTCAACAATTTAAAACACCCCTATTTCTGTTTGGTCTTTTATTAATGGTTGAAATTGTGCTGCTGCTTTTAAAGGCAAAAAATATTATCTATCATGACGAACTATCTCACCTAGCGTTTGAATCATTTGATGGTGTGACAAATGCCCATGCTATTGGACAAGTACTATATACACAATACTTTTTATGTTTTCAACTTGTGGGCTTGATTTTATTTGTCGCCATGATAGGGGCTATTGTTTTAGTTTATGAAAAACGCACAAAAGTCAGAAAGCAAAATATTAAAAAACAGTTGTTGCGTACAAAAAAAAATTCTTTGCAGATTGTAAAATTTGCACCAATTGTTAAAAATCCGGAGGTTGAGTAATGGAAACGATTACACTGAACCACTGCTTAGTGCTAAATGGTATTCTTTTTACACTGGGTTTATTGGGTGTTCTTTTAAACAGACGACATCTTTTGATGGTTTTAATTGCTGTTGAGGTTATGCTTTTATCTGTCAACTTAAATCTGGTTTCCTTCTCTTATTTTTTAAAGGATTACGCTGGTCAGGTTTTTACTGTGTTTATTTTAACGGTTGCCGCGGCAGAAGCTGCAATTGGTCTTGCGATTTTAACACTTTATTATAAAAATCATGGAACCATTAACGTATCCTCTGCCACAACTTTAAAGGGCTAATATGTTTGATTTACTCATTTCTCTGGCTGTTTTTTTGCCTTTAGCAGGCTTTATTGTTGGCAGTCTGTTTCCTGAACGTTATAAAAATAATCATGCGCCCCTTATTTGCACAGCTTTTTTGGGTGTTTCCTTTGTATCCACATTTTTGCTTGCTATCAATTTGAAATTTGGTCAAATACATTATACGCAATTATGGACTTGGTTTAAAATTAAAAACCTTAGAGTTGATTGGGGTATGCTGATTGATTCTTTAAGTCTGACAATGGTTTTACTTGTCACATTCATATCAACGCTTGTGCATATATATTCTTTGGGTTATATGCATAACGATCATCATAAAGGTAAATTCTTCACACTACTTAGCCTGTTTACATTTGCCATGTTATTGCTTGTGACAGCCCCTAATTTGTTACAATTATTCGTTGGCTGGGAAGGTGTTGGCTTAGCGTCTTATTTGCTTATTGGTTTTTGGTATAAAAAAGAAAATCCGCCAACGGCTGCCATGAAAGCATTTATTGTAAACCGTGTTGGCGATGTTGGTCTTGTAGCTGCCATTGGGTTTATATTTTATATATTTAGTACAGTAGAATTTATGCCTATTTTTACTAAAATTGCGGTATCTAGCTATTCAAAACAAACACTGCATTTATTTGGTAATATGCCGGCTTTTGATCTTATTGGTCTGTGTTTGCTATTGGCCGCTATGGGCAAATCTGCACAATTTGGCCTTCACACATGGTTGCCGGATGCGATGGAAGGGCCAACACCTGTTTCTGCTTTAATTCATGCAGCCACCATGGTAACTGCCGGTATATTCTTAATTTGTCGTTTTTCAAACCTTTTTGAATTAGCACCAATTGCGCAAATAGTTATGCTGATTGTTGGCAGTGTCACAGCCTTGTTTGCAGGGTACACTGCGTTAACACAAAACGATATTAAAAAGGTCATCGCTTATTCTACATGTTCACAATTGGGATATATGGTTATGGCGTGCGCGGTATCTGCCTATTCAGTTGCAATTTTTCACTTGGTGACACACGCTTTTTTTAAAGCACTACTATTTTTAGGTGCGGGATCTGTTATTCATGCCATGTCTGGAGAACAAGATATCCGTCGGATGGGGGGACTGCATAAGAGCATTCCATTTACGTACATCATCATGTTGATTGGTAGTTTGGCCATTACTGGCATTCCTATTTTTTCAGGATTCTTTTCAAAAGATGCAATTATAGAATCATTGTATAATAGTCATATGCCCTTTTCAAACGCTGCATTTGCAATAGCAATTATTGTGGTTATTTTGACAGCTATTTATTCATGGCGCCTTATTTTTATCATATTCCACCAAGAACCACATTGTGATGAACAAGTATCAGCGCATATTCATGAATCGCCTGCTTCAATGAAAATTCCTTTATTTATCCTTAGTATAGGGGCTATATTTTCGGGGTATATTGGCAAAAAATGTTACTTAAATGAAGGTTTAGGTTTTAAGTGGGGCAATGCCTTAATGCATATACCCTTAGATCATCATAATGTTCCCTTGTTTATTAAGTACTTGCCGCTATTAATTTCTATTTTAGGTATTATGATTGCGTATGTGTTATATGTGACGCGCAGAAATATTGCAGATTATGTCATGCAAAAGTGTTCTTTTTTATATAAATTATCTCATAATAAATTCTATATCGATGAACTGTATGACCTTGTTTTTGTAAAACCTGTGAAAGTTTTAGGCTTATTGCTTTCAAAGGGGGATATCAACATAATTGACAAATTTGGACCTGATGGCCTGGCATCTGGCATATTTAAAGTTTCAGATTGTGTAAAAAAAACCGCCACAGGGCAAGTTAATCACATGATTCTTGCTTTTATATTTGTACTTTTTTTAATGTTTGCTTATATTTTGTGCGTTCCATATCTACCCATTCATCTTAATTTTATTGGGGGTTAGTTTATGCACTTTCCTATTTTATCCATTCTAATTTTGCTGCCATTTTTTGGTGTTTTGGTTTTATCTATTATTCGCGGACAAGATGAAATTGTAAGCAGAAATGCAAAAAACGTTGCTCTACTTATTACAACAATAAACTTTATTTTAAGCCTGTACCTTTTATATCAATTTGAGTATCACTATACGGGTATGCAGTTTGAGGAAATTTACCCTTGGATTTCAGCATTTGAAGCCAATATTCATTTTGGTATTGATGGGTTGTCTGTTTATTTTATTGTATTAACAAATTTGCTCATGCCAATTTGTATTTTAGCTTCATGGACGCAAATTAAAAATCGTATTCGCCCCTATTTAATGTGCTTCTTATTTTTGCAATCAATGCTTCTTGGTACGTTTTGCTCGTTAAACCTTATCTTGTTTTACATCTGTTTTGAAGCCACACTCATTCCTATGTTTTTTATTATAGGTATTTGGGGTGGTGAAGACAGAATATATGCCAGTTTTAAGTTGTTTTTGTATACACTTTTTGGTTCTATCTTTATGTTACTTGCGATCCTAAAAGTTTTTATCGAAACTGGAGAAACCAATTTTTTACTACTACAAAATTACGATTGGCACTTACATTTAGATCGCATCCTGTTTTTAGGATTTTTTATAGCTTTTGCTATTAAAATACCAATGTGGCCTGTTCATACATGGCTTCCAATAGCACATACACAAGCACCAACAGCTGGTTCTGTTATTCTAGCCGGTGTGCTTTTAAAGCTGGGTGCATACGGCATGATTCGCATTTGCCTGCCCTTATTTCCAAATGCCAGCATATATTTTTCTGAGTATATAATTATATTAAGTGTGATAGCTATTTTATATATGTCAGTCGTGGCACTTGCACAAACAGATATGAAAAAATTAATTGCTTATTCTTCTGTTGCGCATATGGGTTTTGTAACACTTGGTATCTTTTCATTTACGCCACAAGGGTTAAGTGGTGCGGTTGTTCAAATGTTAAGCCATGGCATTATTTCAGCTGGGCTGTTTTTATGTATTGGTGTCTTATATGACCGTTTTCATACACGCGAAATAAAAGATTATGGGGGGTTATTTCAATCGATGCCACGATTTTCTATTTTGTTTTTAACACTATTATTAGGGTCTGCCGGGTTACCAGGAACATTTGGATTTTTAGGTGAAATTACCGTCATTATTGGCACTTTTAGACGGTTTCCAAATATTGCATTTTTGTCTGCTATGGGGATGATTTTAAGTGCAGCTTACGGCTTGTGGCTTTATAGGCGTCTGTGTCTTGGTCCTGAATCTGAAGCGGTTAAAAAAATACCATCATCTGGAATAGATGTTACCAAAAATGAGCGTTTCAATTTAAGTATCTTGGTTATTATTAGCCTGTATTTTGGGGTCTATGCGCAGCCTTTGTTCGGTATCATTAATCCATTTGTCAAAAAAATAGAAGGTATTTTTAAACCACGTTTTGTGAAACAATTTGAAGGTGATGATGATATATTGATAATATCAAAACAGAAGGATGTGAAAAGTGTTATCAACAATTCCTGATTTTTTACCCGCAACGGCAGAAATTTTTATTCTATTTAGCATCTTGTTGTTAATGCTGATTGGGGTGTGCAAACTTGATAAGTCGATAGATATTCTAGATTATTTAGCGCCATGTTTAACCTTATGTACCTTGATTGTTGTTTTTTTATTACCACAAAATAATATTTATACATTTAGTGGATCCTATATTAATGATCAGCTTGCATTTGTATCAAAAATATTTTTACTTCTTGCAAATGTTATTGTTTTAATTTTATCCAAAAGTGTGCACAAACATGAAAATTTAAAAATTTTTGAAATTCCTGTTTTAATTTTATTTGCAACACTTGGTATGATGATGATGATATCGTCTAGCGATATTATTATTGCATTCATCAGCTTAGAATTAACCAGTCTTTCCCTTTATATTTTAACAGCTATTGATCGGAACTATAAGCCAGCTTCTGAAGCGGGCATTAAATATTTTACTTATGGTGCTATTTCAACAGCCTTTTTTTTATTTGGTTTAAGCTTCTTGTATGGCATTACAGGAAGTACGCATTTTGACCATATAGCAAATGACTTATCATCCATTCTTGTCAATAAAGAAGATACGACACTTGCCATTATTGGTATCATTTTTATTACAATATCTTTCATGTTTAAACTTGCTGCAGCACCTTTTCATTATTGGTTGCCAGATGTGTATCAAGGAACAAAGTTAACAATTACAACACTGATAGCAACAACACCAAAATTTGCGATTTTTGTTCTATATGTGCGTTTTTTAACACAAGTTTTACCTGCTTTTTCCTATATATGGAAGCCTTTAGTTCTAACGTTTGCTATATTATCTTTATTTTTTGGAACATTGGGGGCACTGCAGCAAAAAAACATTAAACGGTTTTTAGCCTATTCAGGCACCATGAATATTGGGTTTGTTTTGTTAGGTGTTGCTCAGTTTACAACAACTGGTATTGCAGCAGCTGGGTTTTACATGTTTATGTATTTACTGACCCTTATCGGTATTTTTGCATCCTTAATGTATATGAAAAAAAAGGGGTTTAATATACAAACTTTTGATGACCTTACAGGAATGTCTGAACAGTATCCACTTTTAAGCTTTTCATTTTGCATTGGTATTATATCTTTAGCTGGTCTACCCCCACTTCCAGGCTTTATAGCCAAGGCATATGTGTTGTACTCACTGTTATTAGAGGAACATTACCTTATTGCAATTGTAGCTGTTCTCACCACAGTTATTGCAACGGCTTATTATTTAAATCTGTTAAAATCACTGATGATTGATGCCTTGCAAACAGTTTACAGGCAACCTGCACGGCAAACAGGCTATACAATCAAACTGATTATCATGTCGTTAATTTCTCTGGTTTTAATAATAATATTTACACCAAATGTTTGGATGAAAATAGCCACTAAAACAGCGATTGATTTGCTACATTGAATGAAACATATACGATGAATAATTTTAAATGTCTTTTGTATAGTATGGCAAAACCCAAGAATTTAACCTTAATTGTGACAACACTTAGGAACCCTTTATTATATATCGGGTTAACGCTGATTAGTGTTTCCAGCATTCTTGTTTTCTTTTTGCCCGCAGATTATGATCAAGGGCATATTTTTAAATTCATTTATATTCATGTTCCAGCTTCATGGTGGGCCCTTGGTATTTATGCCATAATGGCGGTTCAGGCAATATTGGGTTTTGTAGCACGCATCCCGCAATGCCATATTATGGCAAAAAATTGGGCCTTATCAGGTTTAATCATGACACTTATTAGTCTTATTAGCGGCATGATCTGGGGTAAGTTCACATGGGGTGCTTATTGGGTTTGGGATGCACGCCTGACAACCATGTTTATTCAGCTTCTTATTTATTTAAGTTATGTATATTTAACGCAATCAAGTGATCGCGAACAAAATTACGTCATGGGTTCCATCTTATTGGTTATTGGTTTGGTGAATTTGCCCCTCATAAAATACTCTGTTGAATGGTGGTTTACCCTTCACCAACCTGCAAGCTTGAAAGTGTTTTCTAAAAATACAATTCACAGCACATATATGCCCCCCCTTATATTAAATGGCATAGGTTTGTTTTTACTATCAGCTTCTCTGTTTTGCTATAATATGCAAAAAAACTTATTAAAATCCTGTGAAAAACGAACTTAAATAAGTTATCTGAAACATTTAGATCATTGTCCATTATTTGTAAGAACTGAAAACCGTCATAGAAGAAGATTTATTTTGCGATGGCGATACATATTTACGCATAAGGGAACAAATTATAAACTAAGCAGTGCTCTAATCATTAAGCTAATATTATTTTCTGAAATCGGTTGTTCATCATTGTGTATTAAAATGCTATAATGTGCTTATTTGAATGATTGTAGCAAATGTATTGCTTTTTTTTATTTTTTATAACATGCACATATTCTTTAGGTTGCATAAGTTTACTGCCGAAAACACCGCATAATACCAATACTTTATCGCATATATTCTGCAGCAGTATGAGCGGGGGCACTATATTCCGCAGAATGACTGACAATGTTATTAGCCCCCCTAATATGTTAAGCAGTCATAGATTTTTATACAGATTACCACATGTAGAAAAAGAAAATTCCACAGCACCAGATGTTTCTGTCTATAACAGGCCCATGGTTGGGCAGATTCATCATGAACAAGATGCCTTAGAAACGCTTCCTTTGCAAACGCTTGTTCCTTTTTCTAAAACGTTACCACTAAATAGGAAAAAGAGCTTTCAAAAAGAATCTTATAGAAAACTGCCTTCCGGTACTTCAGAAAAAGCAGACGATGTTGACCATTTTTTATTTCATTCTATTGAAAAATTTTACCATTTTTATGCACGATATGTTGCGATTAGTACGCATATAATATCTAAAAAGCCAAACCAGCTGTCTACTGATATTGCATGCGTCGTTGTGGATGGTATGCAAATTACAGGGGAACAATTTCATTGTTCCTTAAAACATCAATACAACCCATCTGCTTTTGATCATATAAAGGAAAGACAAGATATTCAATCAATGATCATTTTCTTAGATATGTTTTTAAAAAATTCACCTCTTGTTTTTCAAAATAAAAACCTGGATTTACAACGCATTATTGATAGATATAGAGCAGAAAATATCGAAACAAAATTTGGATCTCGTAATCTTTTTATTGATACGTTAGCCCTGACGGGAGAAAGCTCTTTAAAGACAAAGGGATATAATGAAAATAATATTTGTGAAACTGAAGATCATCACAATAATCAAGAATGCAACACGTTAGCTGATGCCCTTGTAACAGCGCAAAATTTTTGTGATTTTTTTTGTCATAACCAAAAATTATTTTCAAATACCAGTTATTTTCCTAACGTTGACGTGTTTAATAGATTTGGGAAAATAAATGATACAAAAAAAATATCGATTTATTCTAAAATGGGCATTGAATTACCCTTACCTGAAAATTTTTTGTACAGTTCACATTTATATCACCCACAACTAAACACATTTTTTTTAGCAAGCATTATACCGTTTTACGCTATCCAAAATTATATTGTTGGTTATTTTGTGCGCTATTTTATGAAGCCAACAACCAGCATAACGGTTGATGAAAAAAAACAAAATGTTTTCTCGCACTATTTTTATGGTCAGCATAAAACATCTTTTGCAAAAATTTTACCTGCAAAAAAAAAGGAAACAACTGTATTTGTTGGAAAAATTAAACACGCACTTTTATTGCGTGATATTGTTTGTGGCAAGGAAGAAACAACAATATTGGATAATTTAAATATCCATCCTGACGAATTTTCAATTAAAGGTGTGCTCAGTTCATCTTGCTTTGAAACAATGCCTCTTGATCCAAAAACCCGACAGATTATTTTTCTGTTTGATAATGTGAGTGTTGGGAACACATTGTTTCAAGAAAGATTATCGCGCATTATTGAACACTTTAATCAAAATATTTTTTTGCGCTATTATAAAGCGATTGCACAAAAAAACCTGACAAATTGGCAAATAAAATACAAACAAGTATATTGGCAGGTAATTGACGATTATACAAAAAACAAAACAAGGTTTCTTGAAATAAAGTCTGACTTTAATGAAAAATCAATTATTTCGTTTATTCCGTATCAAAAAAAAGTTTATTTAAATAATGTGGCTATTTTTTACCCTAATAAAGATTTACAATTTTTTGAGCCAAAAATAACCATTCGGTGCGTTCCCATAAGAACAAAAGATTTAGTCAGCTATTTTACAAAAGAACAAATCAATCAAGAAATACAAGACACCTTAGAGCAGTCTATCCCTATTTTAAATTTTAAAGACTTCATGGCTATTGAAAAAATTAAGGAAGCTCTTCATGTGTATAATTCAAGTCTAGAAATTGACGATGAATCTATTGTTAAAGAATATTGTAAAACACGTGGCATTCAGTTCCCCTTGCCCAAAACATTTAGATATAAACCGCATTATTACCATAACTGGATACGGGCCTTGTATCCGGTTATTATTGTGCCCCTATTTAATAAAGACAATAAAATAGATGGTATCCATCGAATATTCTTTGATTATAATGGCGCTGGCCTACCTAAAACATCAGAAAATGGAGAAAAAATTCCTACAAAAGTTTCGCTTGGTAAAGCGGTTGCACGTGCAAATGAAATTTATAAAATGTCAATAAACCACGAAACAGTGGTTCATGATAATGATCAAGCAGAGGTTGTTATGATTTCCGAAGGCTTTGAAAATGGCCTTATCATTCGCGACACATTTAATCATTTTATCAACAATGATGCAACTTATGCTTTAAAACTGTTCAAGCATTTTGGTATTACAAATATTTTCTCTATTAAAGGTTGTATCGGAATCAACGGATTTATTGATGTACCGTTGTATGATAAAACGACGACTGTGGTTTTGCTTGCTGATAACGATGGTCGTAATAAAGACGCTAAAATGGTCTTAAATAATGCTATAGAAAAATTTTTAATGTTTAATAAGAAAGTCTACCTTGTGTTTCCCGAAGGAAGTGACGGTGAAAAAATTGATATTAATGATGTTTTTTTAAGAGAAAAAAAATTCCCCTACAACAGTATTGGGAATATGCTGTTAAAAAGTGTTCAAATATATGAGGCGCATCAGCTTGGTGATAAAATGCAAAGCATGCAAAATGTTTTTCTTAACATGCAAAAAAGAAACCATATTCTTGATAATCAAGACGATACAACACAAACAATTGAAGATGATTTAACAGATAACACAAGCGAAGGCGACTTAGAAGAAGTAACGGCCCAAACAGATGCGGGCGATTTAGAAATAGATACAAAACAAATAATTGAAGATGATTTAACAGATAACACAAGCGAAGACGGCTTAGAAGATGTAACGGATCAAATGATGCGGGCGATTTAGAAATAGATACAAAACAAATAATTGAAGATGATTTAACAGATAACACAAGTGAAGACGGCTTAGAAGAAGTAACGGCCCAAACTGATACGGGCGATTTAGAAATAGATACAAAACAAACAATTGAAGATGATTTTGCTGAAAAGAAAAAAACGTATGATCCTTTAAAGTCAGATACATCTTTGGTCATGAATTACCTTGCAAATGAAGTTGATTTTATGTCAAAAGGGCATATAAAAAAACGCCTTAAAAAACTATTTTAAGTGCTTTAGTTAAAATCTTTTTGCCCCCCAAAAACTAGGACACACTGTTATGAACCAGTTCCCCGCAATTAGAACGTGTTGTGTCATAAGTGAAAAGGCAAATCGTTACATATTGGCATATTCAGAAAATATTAGGGTGCTTTGATATCGAACATATGGTCGTTTCCTTTATCGCCATCAAATCTAAGTACACCTTTTTTTAATTGAATAATTGTTGGTATTCATATATTGTAATAGCTTCGTTAGTTATTGAAATTCTAATATTTTAAACATACACTAAAATGAGTAGTTTAATATATTCTTTATACAACAGGATCAATATGCAAATAAGTGTAAATATTTTTGTTATTTTAATGGGTTTAACATGTGTAAATTTATATTCTGCAGATGAATACCCTGAAGGTTCCTCCCTTACATTTTTTTTACCCAGAGAAGAATTAGCCAGAGATGACTCTCCTCCACCTTCTGTAAACGGGTTATCAGGCAGCAATAAAGGTAGCGGACCGATTCCCCATCATGAAGATGAAAAGGTGTCTCATAAAAATTTACGGGAACGCTCCCCATTAACCACAGGTCTTTTTTTTGATCCGTCATTATATCCGGTATCAACCCCCCCACTTTTTAAACTTTGTCTACAATCTCCTATAAGAGACAATGAACCTTTGCCAGAAAAAGCTAACGTTCAATCAAAAAATCATTTTGTAGCAAGATTTCGTGCACAAATAAACAACGAAACACAAGAAGATGAGAACGTGCTGAATTTAATAGCAGAAGAAGAAAAAGCGAGGAATTTAATAGCAGTAGCTGAAAATCATAGAGCAAGTAAGATGCAGAATCTATTGAAGTCTCTTATCCGTAGCTATGAAATCTTAAAGAATAATAATATCCGTTGAGGTGGTCCTGGTTGTTCGGACAGGAAAGCAGCAAAATTAAGAGATAGTTTATTAAACATTAGGCTGCTTTTAGCATCAAA
>PFNE01000014.1 GCA_002791835.1 Alphaproteobacteria bacterium CG_4_10_14_0_8_um_filter_37_21
GGATACAAACGGTTTGCATAAGTTACTCCAGGAAATATCATAGAGCCGAACAAATTCAACGGCTCAACTGTTGTCGGTCACAACGGCTAAAACAGAAAATCATCTTCGTGTGCGTGTGTTAGCAAAGGCACAGACTGTTGGTATTTTTTCACGATTTTTAGAAAATGTGGCTATTAGTGACGCTATATCACAAAAACTATACGACTTGTCCAATGATGATTTAAACCTTTTGACGGACGAACAGCAAACACAATGTTACTCACCAACGATCACATGTCCACCAGGCGAACATCCACAATGTAGCCCTAATGGTAATTGTTTTTGTACGAATAATTGTCGCGGGGGTGGTGTTTGTAATACCACTTCAGGCCTTTGTGAAGGTGGTCAGGATGATGGTTTAGAATGTGCTGTTCCCAGTGGAGGTGGCTTTACGTGTCAAAATCCAGGTACATGTGTCAATGGCATATGTGATAAGGGTAACGATAAAGGCAAGGCATGTGACGGCCCATTATAAAGGACTAACTATATATAGAATATGACAAGTGCAAACTTTTCAGCTGCGGCTTAATTTCTGTTTATAAAAACTCTTGGCAAAATAGGGTGAAAAACGCTACCTTACAATAAAGATATATATAATAAATAAAGGTTCGTTGTTATGAAAATTTTTGTGGAAAAGTCAGCTTTTTTAAAAGCTTTAAGTCATGGACAAAGTATTGTTGAAAAAAAAACAACGGTCCCAATTTTAAGCCATATTTTGTTAAAAGCCGAAGGCGATATACTGCATTTAACCACAACAGATCTTGATATGTCTTTGCAAGAAGCAATTCCTGCAAAAGTAGATTTGCCAGGTGAAATATGTGTTTCAGCGCACGTTATTTTTGATATTGTTCGAAAATTATCTGACAGATCTTTGGTAGAGCTTGAGGCGAACCCAGAGAATAACCAAGTGGTTATTAAATCTGGTCGGTCTCGTTTTGAATTATCTTATTTACTATCTGAAGATTTTCCACAATTAGCCCAAACTGACTTAACACATACATTTAAATTTTCATCATCAAAATTAAAAAAAATGATAGAGCAAACCGAAGCATCCATGTCTACCGATGAGGCACGTTATAATGTGTGTGGCGTTTTTTTGCACAGTGTGATGAAAGATGGCAAATCAATGTTGCGCGCTGTCTCAACAGATTATCATCGTATGGCATTAGTTGAATTTCCAGCACCTGAAGGCGCTGAAAGCATCCCTGAGGTTATTGTTGGCCGTAAGGCAATTTTAGATATTAAGAAACTGCTAGACGTTGCTGAAGAAAATGTTACCCTTGGTTTGTCAGAAAACCGTATAGAGCTTGTTATTGAAAAGGATGGCTATAAAGGTGTGTTTTCTTCCCGCTTGATTGAAGGAACTTTCCCTGATTACCAGTCTGCGCTAGAGGCTGAACACAATAAAAACTTACTTGTACCGCGGGAAGACTTTGTAAAGGCCGTTGATCGTGTTGGAACCGTTGTTAGTCGAAATGTGCGCGCTATTAAAATTATGTTGAAAAACAATCAAGCACAGCTTTCTGTTGTTAGCCCAGAGCTTGGATCTGCCCTAGAAGAAATGGATGTTGATTTTCCATATGATGATATGGTAGAACTGTGCGTTAACGTGAAATATCTGCTGGATGTGGCACAAACTATTACCGAAGACGAAGTGGAATTTTTTATCACAAATGCAGATTCACCTGTTATTGTAAAAGGCGTCAACAACACTCAGTCTACATTTGTTCTGATGCCGCTAGGTGTGGATTAAGCACTTGCATTCGTATAGCCCTTCCTTGGCATATGAAGGTGCTATATTAAACTTGCACGGAAATGATGCGACTGATTTTTTCCATTAATACGATAGCTAAGTTAGCGTTATGCTTTGGGTGCGTATGTTTTTAATCAGATTTTTCAGGCGTTAACACATCTAATGAAAAATGTTGAATCATTTGTAAAATAATAACATTTTCCATTGCAGTATTGGTAAATAGTGACTGTAAATCTTCTTTCTTAATGCTATTATCCGTTAAAATTATTTGGCGTGGTCGCTTTGATTCATCTTCAAAGGTATGTAGTATTTGTTCTATATTCTTAATATTTCCTAAAATAGGGACTTCATGAATAGCGCGACCATCTTCAAAATGTTCTGTCGTTGTGACAATACCAACAGGGTTATAGGGCAGATTTGGTGTATATGTTACTTCGCGTATAAACAGTTCTGTGGGGTCTTCATCGCCAACTAATAACACTGGTATGGCAAATGAGGTTTGAAGTCTTTTTTGCTTTAAAACACTTTGATCATGAATAAGGCGTGCAAAAAATCGTGGTAAAATTAAAAGCGATATCATAACAAAAATATTCACCACAGGAATGCTTTTGGCTAAAGATTCATCGGTAGATAAAAAGTGCATAGCAGGAAGAAATAATAGATTAGCAATGATAACGGCAATGCTAAGTGGCCACAAATCTTCAACTGAAATAAAACGCCACAAGGTTGTATAGATTTTTCCCCATGAAAAAATGGCAAGAGAAATCAAGGAAAAAACAATTAAATTTTTCAGCAGAAATGCATGAGAGTAATCTAAAAATTCATCACCAACCTTTAGATATATAGAAATAAATAGTGCAAAAAATGCTATGCAGCCATCATGAAACATGATGGTGATGGTTGAACAGTGGGCATTTTTTATTTTCTTAAAGGGGGTAAATATTTTAAGAGACAGAGTCGCAAGACACGCCTTTTGAATTGTAGCGCTTAAATACGAAAATTTTGTCATAGAATGCATAATCTTATATATACGTTTTGCTGTGTTTAGCAGCATGCTTTTTTTTATCATTATAGGTGGCCTCTTAATTTTGAAAATTGCATGCCCGTTATGCAAAAAAATGCACGTTGTTGCATAAAAATACTACTTTATACTATATTCTATAACGCATTTATATGCAAAAAGCGGTATCTTTATGTTGTTTTATTGCATCAAATTAATGCTTTAATAGTATTTTTTAAATTGTTAACTATTTATTAATACTTTCAAATTATTTTTTCTGTAGATTGTTAATTATTTACTTGGAAGGAATTATTATCATGAATGTGTTGATTTACCGACTATCTCCTGCTGTAAAAAAACTGATGGTTTTAACAGCATTAAATTCTATAGTGTTTGCAGCAGAAACCCCTTTTGAAGATCCGCCTTCTCAAGTAACGCCTTTAGCGCCCAACGTGCAAAATTTTATTGCAACAGCAGCACCATCAGAAAAAAGCCAAAATTCAAACGTAGGGGCATATAAACAATCACAAATCTGTGATTTGGATGGCGCCGCACTGCGCACTGCAAGTGTGCGTGCTATGCCACCATCAGTTACGAACTATCGTAGAGGTAGTGCTATATTTTCAGACTCAGGATGCGGAGAAGCTTTTACGTCACCTGATGACTATAAGCTGCAAGCAAAAACTGTTTCGTCTCCAGAGGTAGAAGAGATGCGAGGACTCGTTAATTTAGAATCAAGTGTTTTGTCTGCAGCAAACTTATCTCAATTTGCAAAAAGAAAAATAAGTGTTGCTTTTGCAACTGAGGCACGTGTGTTATCTATTGATGGAGGTGGCATTAAAGGCCTAATTGTTTTAGAACTTCTGGCTTTAATGGAAGCTAGAACAGGAAAACATACAACTGAACTTTTTGATATGATCGGTGGCACTTCAGCAGGTGCTTTAATAGCAACACTTTTAACGATCAATAACCCTGAAACGAGTAAACCAAAGTTTACAGCTTGTTCTTTAAGGGATGCATTAAGGGAACATTATCCAAATTTCTTTGTCTCAAAGTGGGGTAGTTTTTGCGGTGTGATGAAAGAAAAGTATAAAATCACACCAGCGCGTAAAATTTTAGAAAGTCTGGCTGGAAATGCTTTGTTTTGTGATGCGATCATTCCAACATTTGTGACAGCTTTTAATGTATCGGGAGAATCAAAATACCATAAATTATCTATTCTTGGATCTTATCTGGATAAAGATAGGGGGGTCACAGTTGTTGATGCTGCGCTCAGTTCGATGTCGGCACCACTGTTTTTTAAGCCCCATCTATCATCAGATGACAATGTATATTTAGATGGGGGATTGGTCGCTAACAACCCCGCTTTAATTGCCTACTGTCAGGCAAAAGAATATTTTCAGCATTCTAGTCGCATGGTTTTGCTTTCTATGGGGGCGGGTAGTTTTGAAGAACATACATCAAGTCGAAAACTGTATCATACAGGACTGATTGATATTGGACCTGCGCTTCCTGATATGTTTCTTCATGGACAACAGTCTATTATACAAGATGTGTTACATTATATGCCTGATGTAAGTGATTTTAGGATTGATCCAATTTTAGAAGGTAAAAAAATTGAGTTAGATGACACGTCGAAAAAAGCTATGGATTATTTAAGTATGACGGCACTAAGATGGTGGGGCGAAAACCCAAATAGAGTGGATCAAGTAGTAAATAGAATTGTTCGCACCTAATACCTTGCGCCTTCCTCGGTAAACCTTGTGCTGAAGAAAGGCGTATATTATTTTTCTTGCTTATATAAGGACATGTATACAAACATGATTATGCCAAGCACAAGCATAACGGGAATCACGAGTAAGCCTTTTTGGTAAACATGTGCATCATAGCTGCACACACCATTAACAGTTAAAGAACTTTCTCCAAAATACCCAACGCACCCGCCAATAATGCTGTGGAAATATGAACCAAATATCATGATAATCATATTGGCTATTGCGGATACTAAACTTGTAGCTTCCGGTGGAACAAAACGAATAGCGCGATAAATTGCAGGAACTTGATAAGCCGAAAAAAATCCCATGACAAATAATGCGATAGGTACAATCCATAAAGGGCCTATGCCACTAATGACAACTATGAATGATAAAAGCATCATGATGCCAGAAAGGGCAACAGTTTTATCTATGCCAATACGCGCAACAATAGAGTTAATCGCTAAAAATCCCATCGCGAGGCTTAAAAAGACAAGAGATGATCCGTTGCTAGCCATAAGGCTAGTTACTTGATAAATATCTGTAAGGGATTGTGTGAGCCATGCATCTGCATATCCCTCAAGTGGTCCTACTAAAAATCCTGCACCAAGAGAGACAAACCAAACCCATTTATTTGTTAATACTAGCTTTAAGCTATCTAGTGGTGAACCTATTTCAGATTGATCTAATTTAGGTAAGGCAACATACATGAATACACTAAGTGCAATCCCTATTGCTAAGATGATCCACATAACATCTTTCCAGGGCATAAAATTAAGCATATAGTGTATGGGTGCACCCCCAAAAATGGCGCCACCAAGACCAACGGTTGCAGCTAAAGACAACATACGTGTGAACTTTTCTTCAGCAAAAGCCATGCGAATAATTTTAAACATACCAAGTGCTGAGCCTGAAGACCCAATACCAACGATGCACCTGCCAATTACTGAATATGAGAAGTCATCGATAAAAATTAACGGTAACATGCCAATAATACATAACATAGTACACAGTGGTAATACATATTTAGGGCCGTATCTATCGAGTGCAATACCAAGTGGAATGTGGGCCAGGGTGTAGCCAATGTAATATATACCAGCGAATTGACCGAACATGGCAGCATCTAGCGTAAATGCTTGTGTTAAATCAGCTTTTAAAACATTGGGAACAACGCGTAAAACATACTGATATGCATAAAATAATGCTGCGCATGACCACATTAATATTGGTTTTGCTGCCATAGTACTGCCTCCATTTTTAAGTTACATACAAGGATAATGTCGAATTTTTACAATATAATACTTTTACAAATCTGTCAAAACACTTTGTTTGTGAGCATCATTGCTTGCTTATTTTGCAATTTTTAAGTTGTCAGTACTAAATTTGCTCTATTCTTGGTCTCGTTATATACTGATTAAGAATATAATAAAATATAGAATTAACTTCTTAAAAGAGTACCCCCAATGAAAGCTGAATATATTTCTTTAGCAAGAAAAATAGAAGAGAATATAGAGCTTTTAAAGCGACATTTAGATTGGAATGCTGCACTGGTAAAGTTAGAAACGCTTAATTTAGCTGCAAACGATCCAGATCTTTGGAAAAATCAAGCACAAGCACAAGAAATTTTAAAAGAGCGAGAAATTTTAACACAAAAAACAAGTCAAATTAAAAGTCTAGAATCTGATTTATTAACCTCTGTAGAAATGATTAAATTGGCAGAGATGGAAAATGATGACGACATTTTAAAAGAATCAGAAGAACACATTATAGTGCTTGCAAAAAATATTGATAAACTACAATTGGAAACATTACTATCTGGAGAAGCTGACGGCAATAATTGTTTTCTAGAAATTAACGCAGGTGCTGGTGGTACCGAAGCCCAAGATTGGGCGCATATGATTGCGCGCATGTATTCACGCTGGGCAGATAGTAAAAAATACAAAGTTGAAATTATGAACGAAAATCCCGGAGAAGAAGCGGGTATAAAGTCAATAACACTTAAAATTTCTGGGCGACAGGCTTATGGCTGGTTAAAAGCAGAGGCTGGTGTCCATCGCTTAGTGCGTATTTCTCCCTTTGATTCTAATGCAAGAAGGCATACTAGTTTTGCCTCAGTTTGGGTTTACCCAGAAGTTGATGATTCTATTGATATTATTATTGAAGAAAAAGATATTCGTATAGATACTTTTCGGGCATCTGGTGCTGGTGGTCAACACGTAAACACAACAGATAGTGCTATTCGTATTACCCACATTCCAACAAGTATTGTGGTTCAATGTCAAAATGATAGGTCTCAGCATAAGAACAAAGCAACTGCTTTGAAAATGTTAAAAGCTAGGTTATATGAATTTGAACTTAGAACCCGTGAAGAAGCGGCCATGGTATCATCTGCCAATAAAACAGAAATTGGATGGGGACATCAAATAAGGTCTTATGTACTGCAGCCCTATCAAATGGTAAAAGATGCCCGTACAGGTGTTGAAAAAGGTAACGCATATGCAGTTCTTGACGGTGATTTAGATATATTTTTGGAAGCTTCCCTATCCCATAAAATAACACAATAGTAGGTGAAAAATACTGCATACATATTGTAACCGTTGCAGAAAAATGTCTACAAAGTTTAAATACAGTAATTTTCTGATGGGGCCACCGCAGCGTCCCCACAGTGCCATTGCCACCGACCTCCGCCGCCACGAAGCCACAGTTACCCCTACTTCTTAACCATGCCTTAAAAAAAGACACAAATAAGTAGCGTCAATAAGATGTTTCTATCTTATTGCAAAGCGCCTATACTAAACATGAATTCGATGCTTAATACGATTGCTTTGGGTCTCAAGAATATTGTTTACGTGCCTTTTATAACACGCATAACTGTCGCCAAAGGATCGCACTTAATCCTTCCCCACCTGGTGAGATTCTCTAAAGCTATTTTTGCTCTAACTTTAGATTAACAAAGTACAAGTTAAAAAATGTTTAATAGGGTAAAAAAATACAAGTTTATAATGCCTTTTTAAAAGAGCTGGATATATAGAATATATTGTTGATTTTGTTCACATATTACTTTCAACGTGTAACTTAAGTAGGGTTTGTAGGATAACAAAAAAATATTGGTACTTGTGAGGTGGTCCTGGTTGTTCGGACAGGAAAGCAGCAAAATTAAGAGATAGTTTATTAAACA
>PFNE01000042.1 GCA_002791835.1 Alphaproteobacteria bacterium CG_4_10_14_0_8_um_filter_37_21
TTATCTCTCGACTAAAGAAATAAAGACTAAAAAACTGACAAAGTATAAAAACTTGTATTGTATTATTTATTATCTTAAAGCTTTAAATCTAACCCGGAAAAACCGAACCAAAACTAAAACCCAATTTAATAAGGTCTTAAACTTATAAAAAGATCTCAGCAGTAAAGCTTAAAAAACATGAAAATATTAGAGCACAAAACTCTTCAATTCCCGAACTTCTTAGACTTTCAACACATCTAAACCAGCTTTTGGCCGGCAGTTTGTGTTCGTCGCTGTCTGTAGTTAATATAGCGCCCCATCCCCATCACGTCAACCCTTTTTTTTAAAAAATATTAACTTTTTTTAACTTTTCTTAATATTTCTAATTTTATTAAGTTTTTAATGAATTTTAACTCACTCTTTAAACATAGAAAAACAACACAGAATCAACGTTCACAAAGCAATGAGAGCAAAAAAAAACTGGTAAACCGCAATGTTAGTCATTAAAATATGCCTAAGATATATACTTTAGGAAAAAAAACATGAAACAACTACCCCTTATTACTCTATTAGCAACCACTGTTTATGGTACAGAACAAGAACAACCTGATTTTGCTGCGGCAAGTCCCGTAACGCCAGTGCAACCACTTACTGCGGAAGATTTAGCAAAATCATGGTTCACCGACAATATGTACGGAAACGATAATTTAGCCATTACAGAAGCCTTAGCCTCTGTTCCAGCTGATCAACGTGAATCTGTTCTTAACCTTGCTAAATCATTGTTCACTACCTATATGAACAAATACCGTAAAGCAGACATTATAACAGCCGTAGCCTCTGTTCAAACTGCTCAACGTGCAGCTGTTGTTAACTTTGCTAAATCATTGTTTATTACCGATATGGACGGAGACCATAAACAAGCCATTATAAAAGCTGTAGCCTCTGTTCCAGATGATCAACGTGAAGCTTTTGTTAGCTTTGTTATATCACTATTCACCGGTGGTATGGAAAGCTGCTATAGAGCAGACATTATAAAAGCCTTAGCCTCTGTTCCAGCTGATCAACGTGCAGCTTTTGTTAAACTTGCAAAATCATTGTTTACTACTAATATAAGCGGATACCATAAAGCAGAAATTATAGAAGCCTTATTTTCTATCCCAGATGATAAACGTGCAGCTGTTGTTAACCTTGCCACATCATTATTCACCGACGCGATGAATGGTCATAGAAAAGCATCTATTATAGGAGTCGTAGCCCAAATTCCAACTGAACAACGTGAAGCACGTGTACTACGCGCACAAAACAATATTGACCTTCAGCCAGATAATCGCCGTTTTAATAGAAGGCTTATTCAACTATTAGAACTCCCCTTAGATCAACCTATTCCCCCACTTATTGGCGGCATGGCTGCTGTACCAGGTGGATACGCTTATGGCATTAATGTGCACGACATCAACCGTGAAGATGCCACAACAAAAGCGATAGAACTATTTATAGAACATCAAAAAGAAATTGATACATCCTTATTCAAAAATGCCTATACAGATTTTACAGAAGCACTTGATAATCTACCTAAAAGCACAAAAAAAGATAACATTTTGCGCGCCCTTGGCCTTGTTGGGGAACGACAAGCAGATGATTTTGGCGGCCTATTAACGGGCCCAATCACCACATGTGGCGCACCGAACATGAATCCGCAAGAATTTTTAGGCCGACTATGGCACTTTTCTGGCACACTGGAAAGCGCTAGCGAAACAGAAAATGCAAAACACGCCCTATTCGCAGGGCTTGCCGATAGCATTGAAGACAGCGGTCAAGTCGTATGCAACCCAGGAAAACTTCAACGTATGATTATTGGTGTTCTTCAAGGACGATTAGAAGGTGTTAATATTGACGGAGAAGGCTTTGTGCCAGATACAGCACTAACAGATGCGATGAAAGCAACGTTAGATGATAATATATTGATCGCTTTAAAAGAAGAAGGTGCTATCAATAAAGACAAAGTATTGCGTTTATCTAGCATAACAAAAAGTGGCGCAAAAGACTACATTACAGCACGTGTGAAAACGATTGCATCCCTGGATACACAGGGCGTATTACAGAACCTATATATAAAAAGAGACGCCTTAAGCAAAGCAATCACATTGTTTTTACAAAACAACCCAGAAATTGCAAATGACGCACTACTAAAAGGTGCCTTTGAACATAAAATGGAGGCGGCTTTTACTCTCCATCAAGAATAACAAACAGTACTGCCGGGTTATCCCGGCAGCCTGATTTTGCAGAAAATTTGACAGACATTTAAAAGCCGTTCATCATGTTGCCTATAGACCTTAAAAACACAAAATCATGTCATTCATAAAAAAAGTTATAGCCAGAGAAATTTTAGATTCACGCGGCAACCCAACAGTTGAAGCCGATGTAATTTTAAGTGATGGCATAATGGGGCGCTGTAGCGTGCCATCAGGCGCATCAACAGGAACATTTGAAGCCGTTGAAAAGCGCGATAATGATCTTAGCCGTTATAATGGAAAAGGGGTTATGCAAGCCGTTAATCTTATTAATGTTATTATAGAAGATAGACTTATTAATGAAGTTTCTGTGTTCAATCAAACAGCTATTGATCGGCTGTTATTAGAGATGGATGGCACAGAAAATAAAGAAAATTTTGGCGCTAATGCTATTTTAGCTGTCAGCATAGCCGCAGCAAAGGCAGCAGCTAACGCCCTGAAGATGCCCTTTTATCGTTATTTAGGGGGTATTCAAGGCAATTTACTACCAACCCCAATGATGAATATTATTAATGGTGGTGCGCACGCTGATAATGCCATTGATATTCAGGAGTTTATGATCATTCCAACAGAGAAAAGCTCTTTCAAGGAATCCTTACGTCAAGGCGTTGAAGTTTTCCATGCTTTAAAAACCATCCTTAAAGAAAAAGGTCATAGTACAAATGTTGGTGATGAAGGTGGTTTTGCACCTAACCTAAAGTCATCACGGGAAGCGCTTGACTGCATTATGGAAGCCATTCAAAAAGGCGGATATAAGCCAGGTGTTGATTTTACAATAGCCCTAGATGTTGCAGCTTCAGAAATATATAAAGACAACCAATACCACCTAACAGGTGAAGGGCTTACCTTAAATAGCGACGGCATGATTAAGTATTTTGAAGAACTTGCACGAGCGTACCCCATAACCTCTATCGAAGATGGCTTAGCAGAGGATGATTTTAAAGGTTGGGAGGCTATGACAACAGCACTTGGAGCTGACATTCAGCTTGTTGGCGACGATTTATTTGTTACAAATATCGACCGCCTTATGGATGGCGTCACGCAGGGTATGGCAAATGCAATTTTAATAAAACCCAATCAAATAGGCACCCTAACACAAACTTTAGATGCCATTAAAGTTGCAAAAAAAACAGGCTATAATACTGTAATATCGCACAGATCAGGTGAAACTGAAGACACTACCATTGCGCACATTGCAGTTGGTCTGAATGCTGATTATATCAAGACAGGGTCTTTATCAAGAACGGACCGTGTGGCAAAATATAATGAACTACTGCGCATAGAAGAAGAACTAAGGAAGGAAACCGAATAATGCACAATACGAAAGACCAATTTCCCGACACCAAAACAATCAAAAAAATATGGGGGCCACTAGCAGCAATATTTTTAAGTTTTTATTTTAGCTACCATATTTTTCAAGGAGAGCGTGGTGTAATTTCATGGTTTCAGCTCAGTAAAAAAGTTAAAATTGATGAGGAGCAGCTAGCAACCCTAACAGCTGAAAAAGAAACTTTAGAACAACGCGTTAAATTATTGCGACCTGATAGCATTGACTTAGATATGCTTGAGGAACAAGCAAGACGCCTTTTAAATTACTCAAAAAAGGATGAAATCACCATCCACAATAATGCTATTTTTCCAAAAAAATCACAGCAAGCGTCTGAAGCATTTTAAAACATTGTTTTATTTCACATATACTTTATAATGTATACGTGCAAGCTAGTTGGATGATCGCAGGTGTTTTTTTAAACGCGTGAGGAAAGTCCGGGCACCAGACAAACAAGATGCCGGATAACGTCCGGCGGGTTATTCTTTAAGGAATAATTTAGGGAAAGTGCCACAGAAATGATACCGCCTTCGGGTAAGGGTGAAATGGTGCGGTAAGAGCGCACCGCGCGTTTGGCAACAAGCGTGGCAGGGTAAACCCCATCTGGTGCAAGACCAAATAGGAACAACAGATGGCTTTTGTCGTCCAGTACGTTTGTCTACTGTGTTGTTCGGGTAGGTCGCACGAGCTATATAGCAATATATAGCCTAGATGAATGATCATCCAAAGGGTGTAAAACCCCTGGGACAAAACCCGGCTTATAGGCTAGCTTGCATTTTAATAAAATAAGAAAAAGGGTAACATCAATATAAATAGACCCCTGTATTTATATTCTATCAACGATTACAATCACATATTAACCGGACGCATTCGCCCCGGCGATAATTTCGATCAGCTCACGCGTGATCATCGATTGTCGCGTACGGTTGTAATTAATTTTCAAACCATCAACCATTTCTTCAGCATTACGTGTGGCATCATCCATTGCAGACATACGGGCTGCCTGTTCAGATGCATCTGATTCTAAAACGGCAGCATATAAACTTATATGTAATGCAAATTCTAACAGCTGTGGCAATAATCTTTCGGCGTGCGGTTCTATTAATGGGCAATCAGCAGGCGTGTACTGCTGGTCAGCATCTATTGCCATGGGAACGACTGTATGGTGAGTTGGCACAAGCGTTAAGGCATTTTTAAAGTCAGTATAAATAATTTCAACACGTCCAATAGAGCCCCTATTAAGTAACTTGGCAATATAGCTTGTTAATATGCGTGCATCATCAAAATTAAAATTTTCAAATGGTTGCAGGTCAGATACAACATTTTCAGCAGCATTTTTTTGCAAAAAAGAGACGGCTCTTTTGCCGATGCCAAAGCACAAAAATTGGTTATGGGAAGCTGGGGCAAGCTTGACACGCTCATTAAATTTTTTAAAAATTGAGGTGTTGAATCCACCACACAGCCCACGATCACCAGCATATAATATATATAAAGTGGGTGCATTACTGCCTGTTGCTAATAAAGGTAATTGAGAAAGATCACTAAAATGTAGTGTTTTACCCACAGCCAATTGCGCAGACAATGTATAGGGTTTTATATTGTGAACACGTTCTAACGATTTGCGAAATTTTGCCGCTGCAACCATCTTCATGGCAGAGGTAATTTTACGCGTATTGGTTACACTTTTAATGCGTGATCGTAACTGTTTAAGTGTGCTCATACATTTACACCTACGCTACTTTTGATTGTGCTATCGTAAATTCTTTTAAGGCTTCCTCAATAGCTTTTACTAATAACGTTTCCGTATCTTTACTGATAACCTTATCGTTATTAATGGTATCAATAATGCTGTTATGGTAATCATGAATATATTGCAGTAAATATTTTTCAAATGCTGAAATTTTTTCAAGTGCGATGTTATCTAAATATCCTTTGACACCAGTAAAAATAGCGCAGGATTGTTCACCGAGTGAAAGTGGTGTATTTTGGGATTGCTTTAAAAGCTCTACCAAGCGCTTACCGCGGGCTAATAGTTTTTGCGTTGAAGCATCAAGATCTGATGAAAATTGAGAAAACGCTGCCATTTCGCGAAACTGTGCCAATTCTAACTTAATAGACCCTGCAACAGATTTCATAGCTTTTGTTTGTGCTGCAGAACCAACGCGGCTAACTGACAGTCCCACGTTAATTGCGGGCCGAATACCTTGATAAAAAAGGTCAGATTCTAAAAATATTTGCCCATCAGTGATCGATATTACGTTAGTTGGAATGTAGGCAGATACATCCCCTGCTTGTGTTTCAATAATAGGCAATGCCGTTAGCGATCCACCACCATAATCGTCTGACAGCTTTGCAGCACGTTCTAATAGACTTGAATGCAAAAAGAATACATCGCCCGGGTATGCTTCACGTCCTGGCGGGCGGCGCAACAGCAAAGACATTTGACGATAAGCAACAGCATGTTTTGATAAATCATCATACACAATAAGCGCGTGCATGCCGTTATCACGGAAATATTCCCCCATTGCACAAGCAACATAAGGCGCTAAATATTGAAGGGAAGCAGGATCAGACGCTGTTGCTGCAACGACAATTGTATATTCCATTGCCCCTTGGTCTGTTAACGTTTTAACAAGTTTTGCAACAGATGATCTTTTTTGCCCAATTGCCACATAAATACAAAATAATTTACCTTTGTCATCTGCGCTTTCTTGATTTTTCTTTTTTTGATTTAAAATGGCATCAACAGCAATTGTGGTTTTTCCAGTTTGACGATCACCAATAATAAGTTCACGCTGTCCGCGACCAATGGGCACCAAAGCATCAATAGCTTTAATACCCGTTTCCATGGGTTCATGAACAGATTTTCTGGTAATAATGCCGGGTGCTTTTACATCAACCTTTGCAGATACAACGTCTTTTAACTCGCCAGCGCCATCTATAGGATTACCAAGACCGTCCAATACCCGGCCAAGCAAACCTTTTCCAACGGACACATCCACTACTTGTTTGGTGCGTTTAACAAGATCATTTTCTCTGATTAAATTTTCTTGACCTGCTATGACAATGCCGACATTATCGGCCTCTAAATTTGTAGCAATACCTTTAATCACACTGCCGCAGGTCGTTTCAATATTAACCCATTCTCCGGCTTCAATATTATCTAGACCAAATACACGGGCTATACCATCACTAACGGATAAAACCCGTCCTGTTTCAGCTACGTCTGCAACCCCTGTAAAATTTGCAATTCTTTCCTTTAATAAACTGGAAATTTCTGTGGATTTTGGTTGCATCATATAAAAGGTCCTTTTTGAATACACATATTCATCATATAACCTATTATTACCATATGTCATGAAAGACACTCAAGCATATGTAACTGACCGTTAAAATTTAGAACAAAGTTAATATCTTATTTTTTATGAGTGGCATGGCAACTGGTTGCGGGTTATGGCACTAGGTTTTTGTAATTTTGGTGTTGATGATTCGGGGATTTAGTTTTTTTATTATGAATATGGTTCAAGCTGAAGAAACTTGACTATTTTCTATATTTTAAGC
>PFNE01000052.1 GCA_002791835.1 Alphaproteobacteria bacterium CG_4_10_14_0_8_um_filter_37_21
ATTATTGTTTCAGATTTGATTCTGAAATTATACCACTCTATCCCTTTATCAGCCTAGAGTTTAGGACATTTTGATAACCCGCAACCAGTAGATTCTTAAAATTGAAAAAACTATTTTTGAACCTAAGTGCTGTGGATTTAAATGTGTTCTAAGGAAATATAGGGGTTTATGAAGTAAAAACTTAAAAATTATATAAAATCTTATATAAAATCTTGAAATTTTTAATAAAATTTTGTCTAATTAAAGAACTGGATATTGTTTTGATAAAATAAAATGCACCAAAATGACCTACCACACAATTATACTCCATCTGACGATGAGGAGTTTATGAATGAAAATCAACAAATTTTCTTTAGACAACAACTTGAAAACTGGCGGGAAAAATTACTACAAGAATTTTCGCAAACAATTAATCAGCTTCAAAATAGTTCTGTTCCTGAATCCGACATTATAGATATTGCAAATAATGAGCTGGATCATGCCATAGAATTACGTGCACGCGATCGTGGACGAAAACTGATTAACAAAATAGAACAAGCATTAAAGCGCATTGAAAAGGGTGACTATGGTTACTGCGAGGAAACGGGAGACCCAATAGGTGTCAAACGTTTAAAAGCGCGTCCAATCGCCACATTATGTATCGAGGCGCAAGAAAAACACGAGCGCCGAGAGAGAACTTATAAAAGCGACTAAAAAACTTTATTGCGTCCTGCAGTAGAGTTTTTTTTGTACGTAATTTAAGGATAGCGTTTATTTCTAAAAAACGTTATCCTTATTGTATTTGTAAAACTTATCAATAGGGAACGATCAATGACTGATAAAAATAACAACCAACCCATTATGATTTTGGGACAATTTGTAAAAGATTTATCTTTTGAACACCCAGACCCACTATTTAGCTTAAATATTCCAGCAGACAAACAACCTGACATGAATGTAGATGTTGCCATTAATACAAAACCTGCTGAACAAGAAGGTTTATATGAAGTAACGCTTGGCGTAAACGTTAGTGCAAAAGCTGCTGATAAAACAATGTTTTTATTAGAACTATCTTACTCTGCATTTGTTCAAGTTGACATGCAAGCTGTGGAAAAAGATCAATTGAACCCAGTTTTGATGATCAACGTACCCCATATGTTGTTCCCGTTTGTTCGTGGCATTATTTACAACACAGTACGCGAAGGTGGTCTGCCCCCACTTATGCTAAATCCTATTGATTTTGCCGCTATGTATGAAGCAAATTTACAAAAAGATAAGCCTTCATCTAGCAAAGAATCTGCATAATACAAACAATCAAGAGCCTAGTTTTACCGATTACATAAGCTAGGCTTTTTTTGCATTTGAATACTGCTACTAAAAATTAATGTGTTACTGTATTACCCATAGAATGTATTGGTTGACACAAAATTTCTATAGAACAAATATAACAATTTATGTTTGCTGAAGCTGTCCGTCTTTAATGGTCATAATTTTATCCATACGTTTTGCAAGCGCTTCATTATGGGTGGCAATTAAACACGACAATCCCGTACTTTTTACAAGGGAAAGGAGTTCATTAAAAACCAAGTCACCTGTTTGCAAATCCAAATTACCAGTGGGTTCATCTGCTAACAGTATTTGTGGGTTGTTTGCAAGCGCGCGTGCAATAGCAACACGCTGTTGCTCACCACCAGACAACTGGTTGGGGCGGTGTAGCGACCGTTTTTCTAACCCAAAATGAGCGAGTGCTTTTTGTGCATTCTGTATCGCTTTTTTTTCAGGAACATTTAACAAAAGCTGCGGCAACACAATATTTTCAATACTATTAAATTCTGGCAACAAGTGGTGAAACTGATAAACAAATCCTAACGACTGCGCCCTTACTGAAGCTAGCTTGTCGCTAGATAAATATTGAGTGCTTTGGTTGTTAATTAAAATTTCACCAGATGTTGGTTTGTCTAACAAACCAGCAATATGCAATAAGGTTGACTTACCAGCCCCACTTGGCGCCATTAAGGCAACAACCTCACCAGGCCCTATAGACAGGTTTACATTCTGCAAAACAGATATTAGTGTATCGCCACAACCATACGTTTTACTTATATTCTTGATTTCTAAAGACGATGCCATTTGATAAAATTAAGTGTTTTTCTTTGGCGAACTGTTTAATTGGCGGCCAAAACTACCGAATATACCTTTACCGACATTTTCTTCATAACTAGAAGTCGTTGTTTGATCACAATTAGGCTCTAGCTCTTCTATACCTTCGCTAGCATATTCTTTAATGTCGCGTACAATTTTATTTTCATCAAAAACAACCGTTACTGTTTTCTGTGATAAGACCTTCGGCTTAAAAAACGACGTTGTTGCCGTTCTTTTTGTAATGTAAAGCCATGCTGTCCACTTTTGACCAGGGCGCACATAATCAGAAAGTGTTGTTGGCGAACCTAATAAATTCTGCACATCATCAGCAGTCGTTTTACCTATTATAATTTTTGCTGTATTAATATTATCATTATTATAACCACGGTTATCTATTACAGCCTCACAGCTGGCCAAAAAAATACAGAGTGTCGGTAAAAAAAGTTTAATCATAATAGACAATAATAAGAATACTGTCTTGATCATACACGTTAACGTAAACGCTATCAAGATTTTGATTCTGAAGAACGCGTCATGTACTTGAAAATTCGCACCAGTCATTAAAATAGCATTTTTCATCATATAGTCAAAAAGACTTAATTAAGCGTCAAAATCCACCCACGTGCACATAAAACAATACGCCTTACTTGTTTAGGCTCAACATATATTCTTATAATTAAATTTTTACTAAAAATTAATATATTTAATGTTAAGCTAAACGTAGGATGTATTCATAAGGTGGCAACATGCCGGTATTAAATCCACCCAATTCTGTTAACAAAATTTATGACACTTCTGATTTTTCAGATGCCCTTGAAGGATGCGCTTTAACGACTGCGGAAATTTTTTATCATTTACCAGATCATCCTGTTTTTATACAGTCTTATTTATGGCAAGACTTTGATTTACCGCCAACGTTTCCAAGACTTACAGATTTTTTAATATTTTGGGGCCGCTCAATCGATGGTAAATTACACTCTGTTCGCATAGCGATAGGCGATCATTTAGTACCAAATGATTTAATTGCAAAAGTTATTGTATCCCTATAAAATGGTTGAGAAATCATCTTTTTTCCGTAATTTTTATGAATATCGAACAGCATCAGCTATTTGGCGAAAAAATTAAACCTCATTTGCCCGTCAAAACAGTTACTTCTAAACCGAAGAAATCAGCTGCATACAGCTTAAATATTAATCTAAATTTAGGTAATGATAAGCCCTGTTTAAAAGGTGAAGGCATCCTTATTTTACGCATGCTTTTAAATAGACATGCAAAAGGATATTATGCTTTTAGCACAAATTCTGTAAGTAAAAAAGGGTTAATATATAATTTAGCGCGTGAAATAAAAATTAAAAAGGGGCTGGCGCCACAAAACATCACCGTTATGGATGCCCTTATCCAAAACCATTTTTCACGTTAGAATATAGTCATGAAACATACAAAACAACCGCCTGTTATCACCGAAGAAAAAGGTAAAGTACTGTACATGACCCAAAGCGGTTTAGGGCATGTTATAGATGCAGACGGGAAAGAAATTGATCTTCCATATTGCTTGCCAGGCGAAACGGTCATTTATGACAAAGTTCAACGCCGACGTAAAACAGATTATTATTACCGTGGCATTGCAACAAAATCTTTAAATCGTGCAGAACCAATTTGCCCACATTTTTCACAATGTGGTGGCTGCACTTTACAGCACATGAATGAAAAAGATTATACAGAATTTAAAAAAAGCATCGTCACACAGCATTTGCAAAACCATGGGTTAGACCCATTTTTGGTGGAGGACCCAGTTGTTTTAAAAGCTGGACAACGACGACGCACGAATATGGATATTCGAAAGAAAAATGACAAAGTCTTCTTGGGGTATCATCAATTGAAATCGCATGCCGTTATGAACATTGGACCGTGCCCTGTTCTTGACCCTGAAATTGAAGCACTTTTAAATCCCTTCGCACAGTGCCTTAATAAAGTTTTAGAAAACTTTCAAAAAGCAAAAATTTTCATCACAAAAACAGATACTGGAATTGACCTATCTTTTGAAATTCAAGAAGTTAAAGCTTTAGACGAAGATCAAAGATCCCATCTAAAACAATTTTGTGAGGATAATAATCTGTGCCGTTTCATATTTAAGTACCGTAAAACCCACGATATTGTACATGAACGTGAAAAACCGTATGTTTTAATTGATAATGTTCAGGTTGATATTGAACCGTGGAGTTTTCTACAATCCAGCATTAAAGCGGATGAATATTTAACAAAATGGGTTCTTGATGCTGTGCCCAAAAATGCAGAACACATTTATGACATGTTTTGTGGACGCGGCACATTTACGTTCCCCCTAAGCAGGCAGGCTGCCGTTACAGGGGTAGAACTTGATCAAAGTGCGCTGGAGGCGCTAAATAGTGCCAATGGTAAATTAGCTATCAATAAACGTGCCATTACAACGCTGCAGCAAAATCTTTTTGAAAGCCCTATTAAAGCACAACAATTAAACAAAGCAGATGTTGTGGTTATTGACCCACCACGTGCTGGTGCACATGCACAGTCCAAGGAACTAGCAAAATCTAAAGTACAGACCATCATCTATGTGTCTTGTAATCCGGAAACCTTTGCAAAAGATTGCAAGTTGTTAGCAGATTCAGGCTATCATTTAAAGAAGGTGCATATTCTGGATCAATTTATCTATACCCCCCACTTAGAAGTAGTGGGCGTGTTAACACGCCCATAGAAGGTTATTAGGGGAAAACTAAGCATTTTAAGCACAAGATTTCAAATTGTATTAAGAGCATATTTTTGATAGGTTATGGCAAGATTGCTTATTTAATGGCATATAGTATGTATAAAATTTTTGTTAATTTTTTCTTTTTTCTTGCCTTTTATTCTCACAATATTTACGCCAGTACGAAAGTTATAGAACTACCCCCTATTGTGGTTCAAGGACAGAAAAAACAGGAACCTTTATCTGAAAAATTCATTAAGACTAAAAATAAAACAGAACAAATAGGCTCTGTTTTAAAGAACAACAATACGGTCGTTTTATCAAGTCAAGGTTGCGGGTATGAGACGATTTCTTTACGTGGTATCATGCAAGAAAATTTGCAGATATGGATTGATGGTATGCCCTTTCAAAATGGGGCAAGCCCTATCTTTAATTTGGCGCAAATTCAAACACAAGAAAACCAAAAACTCTCTACCGAATCTGGTCCTTTATCTGCTAAGCGTGGGATGAATTCTTTTTTAGGTGTAATTGACCTGAAAACAAAAGAAGCTGAAGAAGATTATGCTGCATCATCATTTTTTGAAATGGGGCGCTATAATACCTTTAAGGGTGGAGTAAGCGCATCTGGCAAAAAAAATAACACAAGCGGTTCTATTCAAGCATCTGGCTTAACAAATAATGGAAAAGTAACTTTTGCATCACGCATGAGTGAAGATACCCCCACCCTTAAACAAGGTGACTTTATGAAACAAAACACTTTGGCCACAAGGCTTGACCATCAAAATGATGATTGGCAGCTAAGCTTATTTGGGCGCAGTGGTAATACAGGTATGTCTTATAAAACGCTGCCTGGTTTTGGCCCTTTAGATTATAGGGCAAAAGAATCTTACCAATTTATACGAACAGTTTTAAAGCGAAAAACAGGATTTTGGCAACCATCAATTGGGTTGGGTCAGGCATATTTTAAACGAAAAGATTATATACAATTAAATAGTCAGCAAGATGGACAAACACAATCCACAATTAAATATTTAAACTTTGATAATACCTTAAACGTTTTGAATAACTATCAAATTCATGCCAATGCCTCCCTTTTGTTAGAAAGTTATAAAAATTTTACAACAAATTACGGCAATGCATTTTATAAAAAAAATAGAATTTTTTTTAATATTGGCCATGTTCTAAGCTTAGATAATACGTTAATAGAGCTTTGGTCAGCTGTTGATGGCTTGCGAGATAAAAAAACGAATATCGATTTTCAAGCCCTTATTCAACATAAAATATGTTCATGTCTTACGGGCATTATAAATGGCGGTACAGCATCAAGAAATCCGACACTTTACCAATTATTTAATGCCTTTTCTGGAAACAAAAATCTAATCCAAGAAAAAGCATTCGGTGGGGATATTGGGGTACAGTACAAAACAGACAATCAATTAATGACATACAGCTATTTTCATTACACAATTAAAGATAAAATTTCTAGCTTTTCAAATAACCAAGGCAGGAGCGTTTATATTAATCAAGATTTTGTAAAAATGCATGGGGTTGATACGGTCTATCATTATAAATATAACCAGTGGAAATTTGGATTAGGACACTTATATACAAGAACGCGTGATCATCATGGAAAGCGATTGCTAAAAGTACCAACACATAAAATTATGGCAAGCGTTAAAAAGAATTTTTTAAATAATGTAGCAAACATGAAACTCGTCATTCATCATATGGGTGGCATGACTGATAAAGAAAACCTGACAACACCGCAAAAAAAGCAACCAAACATAACAACCATCGATCTTGAAGGTGCCTATCATATAAATAAACACACTTCGCTATATGGCTGCATTGAAAATATTTTTAATGAACGGTATGAATTCCCGCTAACATACCAAGCTGGTGGATTGAATATAAGGCTTGGCGTTAAAATAAAATTATAAATTGTTTGTTCAAATTATTTAACGTATTATCACTATATAAAAAGCACTTTAGGTAAAAAAATGGATTTATTAACACAGGGCGTTTTAGGCAGTGTGACTGCGTGTTTAGCATCAGAGGGTAAAATTGAGCGTAAAAAAACAGTTATGATCGGTGCCCTTATTGGCATGAGTCCAGACGCTGATTTATTGATGAAGCTTTTTATATCAAGCCCTTTTACTGAAATTTTATATCATAGAGCTTTAACGCACTCTTTGTTTTTTGCACCCTTTATAATGTTTTTAGCACGCACTGTTTTTAAAATATTAAAGCGTGAAGATTTAAATAAATGGCTCCCGGTTATTTTCTGGTCCCTTATAACGCACCCACTGTTAGATTTATTTACAAACTCGGGAACGCAATTATTACAGCCTTTTTCAAACCATCGGTTTTCTTTAAATGCAGTCCCTTCTGTTGATTTAATATACTCTGTTCCTTTGGCAATAAGTGTGTTTTTTTTATATATTCTTAAAAACGATAAAGTAAGTTATTTTATAAATAGATGCACGATATTTTTAACCACAACATACTTGTTTGTTGGCTTAATGGCGTATGATAATGCGTATGATATTATGTGTGTTGAAGCACAAACTAAAAAATGGGTTGGCAACGGTCAAATATTTACAGGTAAAATGACTGTATTTAATAAGCGTGCTATTTTTTATGAAAAAGATAAAATTCATATAGCGCATTTAAATACGTTAAAGCTAAATAAGTTGGAATGGAAAACGTTTAACAACCAACAGTTTATACAGCCATCAAAAGATATAGATATATTCACCTGGTTTACAAGTGGGCACATATTGTACGAAAAGCATGATTCTGGATTTTATTTAAGTGATGTAAGGTCTGGCAATGCCAACCATAACGCTGCAAATTCTTGGGTCATGGATGTGGATAAAAACGGTAATTTTCAAAAATGGCACAAAAAACCAGATATTTTATCACGACTTCAAAATGAACTGTCCCTTATAGCTGGTCTGTAGCTGGCTGTAATTTTTTTTGTTTTAGTTCTAAAAAACAATGGTAAGCAAACGGACAAGACAGAAAAAACATATAAAATGTAAAGAAGATGTACCGCACTGTGACAGCTAAAGATTTTACAAATAATAACGCAAGTAATGCACACCCCATAGAAGATAGGAAAAGAAGTGCAGTAGCATAATGTTTGGTTTCTGTAAAATTTAACGCACGCTTCCCTATAGAAAAAAACATAATCTGGAATGGAAATAAAAAGATAAACGCGGCAAGTGTGGCAAATAGTCGCAGTGCTTTTTGAAGTGGCGAAAGACCAGTGATACCAATTTCTTCCAACCAGCCCTTCGCACACGATGCTAGAAAAAATTCACGAAACCACAGCTTTCCTCTGTGTTGAATATAGCTAACAGGGTGGTTAAAAACTTCTTTCCACCATGTTTGTAGAAGGAGCTCTCTTTCATGTTCGTCCTTTGTACCCCGTAATGGAGAATCCTCATAAACAATTAAGGGTTCCCATGCTATTTGATATTTTTTTTGAATATCCTCCACCGAAATTTTAGGATGTTTTAATAAAAACTGTGGCAAAAGCACTTGATTTGAATAAATACTCATGCCAGATAGGTCAAATATTTTAACGTACTGCCATGAATGGTTTGATCCAGAACCCTTTTCTGTCACTAAATGGTGATTTATTGAATCAATCATTGTCATAATACTAAATGATGTGATAGCTGAAGCAATAATGGCCATGGATTTTTTATATGCACAAGTTGCGTGACGTAATAAAGTATAGAAAAGCCAAAGTAATAAGATTGGCAATATAAACTGTGCTTGAAATTTGACGGCAGTGAAATAAACAACAGTTATCAAAAAGCAAAGCATTTGGATTAAAGAAATTTTCTTATTATGAATGGTAAGGTAGGCCAGAAACATAGCAAGAAATCCATACCCAAATGTAAAAATAACATCTTTTCCTATAATTCTTCCATGCACTGCTATTTGTGGCATAAAAGGTATTAGTATTGTGAAGTACTGAAGAACACGCTGATTATTAAAAATTTTAAATGCCAACATATATAGTGCTCCCCATAGCAGCGCCATGTTTATTAAAAACATAAGCAATGGCCCTTGGTATATAAAATTAAGATAGTGCCACATATATGCCATAAGCGGAGGGTGGTGATCAGCGTATTGATGCGCTAAAGCATGTTCGTAAATACCACCTGCATCAATATCCATTTTCCCAGGTGCAAAAATGCTAATATAAAGTGCAAGCAGCAATTAAAAAAACAATTAGGGGGAGTTTATTTTTTAAGTAAGTCATGATGCGTATTTTAAAGTTCAGTATTTTGCATCTTATTTTATTATTTTATACGAAGCAAGTAACAAAAAACAAAAACGGTCCAATTAATCATGTTAAGTGTCTAGAATTTTAGGGAATTATACGCTATACTTTTAGAGTATATTTATAATACTTACATAATAAACCTTAAAGGCGAGATGCATGTTAGCAAACATAATCAAAAAAATCATTGGTTCCAATAACGATCGACTGTTGAAAAAAAATCAAAAAATAGTTGATCAAATTAATGGTTATGAACCTGCTCTTGAAGCGCTTTCTGACAATGATTTAAAGGCAAAAACTTATGAATTTAAGGATAGGTTGAATGCGGGTGAAACTTTAGAGGACTTACTACCTGAAGCGTTTGCTGTGGTTCGTGAAGCATCTAAGCGTGTTTTTAAAATGCGACATTTTGATGTTCAAATGCATGGTGGAATTGCGCTTCACCAAGGCACGTTAATTGAAATGAAAACGGGTGAAGGTAAAACACTTGTTGCAACCCTTCCGGTTTACCTTAATGCGCTAACAGAAAAAGGTGTTCACTTAGTTACAGTTAATGATTATTTAGCAAAACGTGATGCCATAACAATGGGTAAGTTGTATGAATTTTTAGGTCTTTCAACTGGGTATATTATTCATGGGCTTAATGATGATGTGCGCCGCACCCAATATGCATCAGATGTTACTTATGGAACAAACCATGAATTTGGCTTTGATCTTTTGCGCGACAATATGAAATTTCGCTTATCAGACATGGTCATGCGTCCTTTTAATTTTGCTATTGTGGACGAAGTTGATAGCATTTTAATTGATGAAGCCCGAACACCCTTAATTATTTCCGGTGCTGCTGAAGATTCATCAGAATTATACAAGTCTGTAAACGATTTGATGTCTATCGTCACAGCTGATGATTTCGAAAAAGATGAAAAACAGCGCAATATTACACTTACTGAATCTGGTATTGAAAAATTAGAAAAAGAACTTTTTGCACGAAAAATTGCACAAGGCGAATCGCTATATGACATGCAAAATGTCGGTCTTGTACATCATGTTAATGCAGCTTTAAAAGCACATAAAATTTTTACATGTGACACAGACTATATCGTAAAAGACGGCAAAGTCATTATTATTGATGAATTTACAGGTCGCATGATGGATGGTCGCCGCTATTCTGATGGTTTGCACCAAGCAATTGAAGCAAAAGAAGGCGTGAACATTGAACAAGAAAACCAAACGCTTGCATCAATAACCTACCAAAATTTCTTTAGAATGTACCCCAAACTATCCGGTATGTCGGGAACGGTTATTACTGAAGCTGACGAATTTGAAGAAATTTATAAATTACGCGCTATAGAAGTGCCTACAAATGTACCTGTGATTCGCTTAGATAGTGATGATGAAGTTTATTTAACGGCAGGTGAAAAATATAAAGCCATTATAAAACAAGTTAAAGAATGTTATGACCGCAAACAGCCTGTATTGGTTGGAACCGTCAGCATTGAACGTTCCGAATTTTTAGCAAATCTTCTTAAAAAAGAAAAAATTCCACATAAGGTTTTAAATGCGCGTTACCATGAACAAGAAGCATTGATTATTGGGGAGGCTGGTGCACCAGGCGCTATTACGATTGCAACAAATATGGCTGGTCGTGGTACGGATATTAAACTTGGTGGAAACCTTGAAATGCGTATTGAACGTGAAACAGCCGACATGGAAGATGGCGCTGATAAAAATAACTTAATTAAAGATATTACAGCAGACAACCAAATAAAGCATCAAGAAGCATTGGCTGCAGGCGGGTTATTTGTAATTGGTACAGAACGTCATGAAAGCCGACGTATTGACAACCAACTTCGCGGCCGTACAGGCCGTCAGGGTGATCCTGGTGCGTCTAAATTCTTCATTTCTTTAGAAGATGATTTAATGCGTATTTTTGGTTCAGACAACATGGCTAATTTGTTGCGTAAAATGGGCGCTAAAGAAGGTGAGGTTATTTCACACTCTTGGATGAATAAAGCCCTTGCACGTGCGCAGCAAAAAGTTGAAGCACGCAACTTTGATATGCGTAAGCACTTATTAAAGTATGACGATGTGATGAACGACCAACGTAAAGTTATCTACGGACAGCGTCGTGATATTATGGGATCTGATGATATTTCTGAAGAAGTCTCAGAACTTTATGAAGATGTGCTAACAGCCGTTGTGGATACATCGCTACCGCCAGAAACATTACCAGATCTTTGGGACCTTAAAACATTTCATGAAGAAGTGCGCAGAATATTCCAACTAGATATGCCAGTACAACAATGGGTTGAGACAGATGGTTTGTCTCAGCGTGAAATTTTTGTACGTATTGAAAATGAATTTAAAGAACACATGGATGCAAAAGAACGCACAATGGGCGCTGATATGTTGCGTCGCATCGAAAAAGACACTTTGTTACGTGTTCTCGATTCACAGTGGAAAAATCACCTACTGGCTTTGGATCATTTGCGCCAGGGCATTAATTTACGTGCCTATGCACAAGGAAACCCCTTAAATGAATATAAGCGTGAAGCATTCGCTTTATTTCAAACAATGATGCTTGGCCTGAAAGAGGAGTTCACAGTAACAATGTCCCATATTCATGCAGCGCCGCACGCTTCTTATGAAGATATTGAATCTGCGTTACTGCCTGAAATAGATTTTTCTAAACTTGCCGAATTAACACCAGGTGTAACAGATTCAAAATTTAATGAAGAAGAGTTATCAAGATCAATTGAAAACTTAAAATCATCCATTAAAGACACTAAGGCTAAAATTCGTCGAAATGATCCTTGCTATTGCGGATCTGACAAAAAGTACAAACATTGTCACGGCAGTTCTGAAGCCTAATATAAGTATCTTTTCTTTATAAGATTATTGATTTAACGGGTACTGTCGCAACAAACAGTTCCTGCTGAACTGGGCAAATATGTGGGTGCGTTTATAAATAAAGCACGCCCTGAAGGTAGATTTTTTGTTCATGTGGATGCAGTGAAACACGAATAGAAATGGTTAGATTTATTAGCAAAGAAAGATTTCTGAAAATCCTTATCTGTAAAAAATTTACACCCCCTTGAAGGAGTGAGCGATTTAACGTTAAACTAATATTGAATATATTTAGTTTACGACTAATTCAATTAATATTTTAAGGTAATATTCATGTTTCTAGATGATGATAACGAATCAGAGAACCCTTGGGATCAACCAAAGGTAACAAAAATTGACGAAAAAGCATCGTCAAAATCTAAGCCAAAAAAGACATCAACCAAGAAAAAAGATGATCTGCCAGAACCGTTGGGTGACTTCATGTCAAAACTAAAAGAAAAGGTTAACCAACAAAATGCATCTTTTAAGCGTAGTGGTAACGGTGGAAGCGGCCCTGAATTTCCAACATTTTCCACTATACATCTTGGTTTGATTATTGTAGGTGTTATATTTTTATGGTTGGCATCTGGTGTGTATCAGGTGGAAGAAGGCGCGCAATCTGCCGTTTTACGTTTTGGGACCCCCGCGCGTATTAGTGGCCCCGGGCTAAACTATCGCCTACCCTGGCCCTTTGAAGCAAATTATGTTTTAAGAACAGCAGCTGAAAATAGAATAGAAAGTTCTTCTAGAACGGCGCGCCGTGATGATATATCTTTCACCTTAACGGGTGATGAAAATATGATTACAACAAACTACGTCGTTTTGTGGAAAATTAAAAACATTAGTGATTTCTTATTTACAAATAAAGAGCCCCAAATAACCATTCGTGCAGCATCTGAAAGTGCTATGCGCGAAGTTATTGGACAAAAAACGTTCCCTTCAGTTTTGACTGCTAATCGCACAGAAACAGCCCATCAAATTATGAAAATTCTTCAAGACATATTAGATTCATATCAAATTGGCGTTGAAATTACATCTTTTGAATTACAGTCTTTAACGCCACCATCGGAAGTATCGGATTCTTTTCAAGATATGCAAACATCATCTATTGATGCACAGCGTATGAAACGTGAAGCTGAAGCTTATACAAACGACATCATTCCAAAAGCACGTGGTTATGCTGTAAAAATGATTGAAAGTTCTAAAGCTTATTCTCAGGATGTTGTTGGTAAAGCCAAAGGTGAAGCTGCTCAATTTGATTTAATCTACAATGCTTACAAAGAAAATAAATTGGTTACATTAAAACGCTACTATTTAGAAGGCATGCAACGTACATTAGGTAATATTCGCAATAAAACAATTGTTGATGCATCGCTAGGCAACAGTATTTTGCCCCATGTATCTTTAGATAAAAAAACAAAGTAAAGGATTACGTTTTATGAACCCTATTAAATCATTTGGTGCGTTGCTTACTGTTGGTGGTGCCGTTACAGCCCTACTACTTAGTATGTTTGTTGTTAACATAACAGAACAAGCAGTTGTCCTACAATTTGGTGAGCTTCAAAAAATACACACAGCACCTGGATTGAAATTTAGAATTCCGCTTATCCAAGATGTTATATTTTATGAAAAGCGTGCTTTGGCATATGATCTACCAACAATTGATGCCTATACTGTTGAAAATAAAAAAATAATGGTTGATGCTTATGTACGTTATAAAATTGAAGACGCTATTCAGTTTTATAAGTCTATAAGCCCTGCAAATGAATCAGGTGCAAAATCACGTCTTGCCGATTTTGTACGCAGTGCTGTATTAGATATTATTGGTAAGGCATCTTTGTCACAGTTGTTAAGTGCTGATCGCGCCGATATTATGGGGAAAATTCAAGATGATGTGGCTTTAAAGGCCAAGCGTGTTGGGTTAAATATCGTTGATGTACGTATTATAAGAACAGAACTTCAACTTGGAAACCGTGCCTCTGTTTTTGATCGTATGAATTCAGACTTAATTCGTTTTGCAAAAGAAAACAGGGCAAAAGGTGAGGAAGAATCTTTGGGTATTCGTGCAAGGGCAGATACAGAACGTGCCACTATTATGGCAAAATCTGAAGAAGCATCACGCATTATAAAAGGTGCCGCAGATGCCGAGGTTATTACAGTTACCAATAATGCTTTTAGCAAAGATTTAGACCTATATCATATGCTAAAAAGTTTAGAAGCGTATGAAAAAACATTAACACCAGAAACAAACGTTATTTTATCAACAAGTAGCGACTTCTTTAAAATCATTAACACACAGCCTAAATCGTAAAAAAGGACTATGCATAACTCATGAAAAAAATAATTTTAACACTAGTGCTATCTACCAGTTTAGTAACGTACTCTCATGCAGGATTTATAGATGATATTAAAGGCATGTTCTTTAAGAAGGAAGATCCTGGTATACAAAATGAAACAGATGAAAACGATGCAGATAACGATGCTGGGGAATCACCTGAAAACAACGATTTAGTCGTAGCAACGCCTTGTGAAAAATGTGCAAAAGCTGAACAAGAAGCAACGCCAGATTCAGATACAAGCAATACAAAAACTTCTATGTCTGATGCACAAAATTCGTATCCAGATTCAGACGCTACATCACCTGTGAAGGGAGAAAAAGATTGTGATATTTCACAAGGTTTTGCTGATATGGCAGCAGGTGCTTTGCCTTGCGTTGTTAACGTTGCAACAACACAAGTAATGGAAAAAGATGAAGCAGGTGAATCACAACAAATGCCAAATGGCATTCCTGGCGGTTCTCAGTTTGAAGAATTATTCAAAAAATTTTTAGAACAAAATACGCGCCCTAGAAAAGTGCAATCTCTTGGTTCTGGCTTTATCATCAAGGCAAGTAAAACGCACTTTTATGTGGCGACAAACAATCATGTTGTTCAAGATGCAAAAACAATTAAACTTTTAATGCATGACAAAACAGAAATTGTCGGTACTGTTCATGCATCCGATGAACGAACAGATATTGCTGTTATTAAAGCAAGCCTTGATGATTTACCAACAGGCAAGAAAACTGTATCTGTCTTAGAATGGGGTGACACTGAAAAAACGCGCGTTGGTGATTGGGCTATTGCTATTGGAAACCCTTTCGGGTTTGGAAGTTCTGTTACCATTGGCGTTATATCAAGCAAGGGCCGCGATATTGTAGCACGCTCTTCTGGTGGTCGTGCAAACGATTACGTTGACGAATACTTACAACACAGTGCGCAAATTAACTTTGGAAACTCTGGTGGTTGTTTATTAAATACACGTGGAAAAGTTGTTGGAATTAATACTGCAATTATTTCGCCAACTGGCGGTAACGTAGGCATTGGTTTTGCTATTCCTGCACCACTTGCAAAAAAAACGATAGATCAGCTTATTGAATTTGGTCGAACAAAACGTGGTTGGTTGGGCGTTAAAATACAACCATTCACAGAAGAAATGGCAGAAAGTATTGGCTTAAAAGCAAAGCAAAGTGCCATTGTGGCTGATACAGTTAAAGACGGGCCAGCCGATAAAGGTGGTATTGAAAAAGATGATATCATTATCGAATTTAATGGTATTCGCTTAGATGAAGGCACACGACTTACACGCTTGGTGGGCGACGCTGAAATTGGTAAAAAAACACCTGTTAAAGTCTGGCGTAAGGGTAAAGAAGTTTCTTTAGCGGTTGTACTTGGTGAGTATGAAGATGCTGATGAAAAAGGCCTACTAGATGACAAGCCAGCTGATGCTAGAAATATTAAAAAAGGTCAGTCATCAGAAATTTTAGGTATAACTGTTGCCGTTAGAACAGATAGTGCAAAAGACCAATCTGTAAAAGGTGGCATTGTTGTATTAAAAGTTGATCCAGTTAGTACTGCGTTTGAACTTGGCCTGCAACAAGGCGATATTATTTTAGAAGCGAACCAAAAAGAAATCCATAAACCAAAAGACTTGCAAAACATTGTAAATGAAGCTAAAAAAGGTAAACGCAAACATATTCTATTGCTTGTTATGCGTCAGGGTGAACCACGTTACGCACCACTAAAAATTGATGCGGAAGAAGAAGGTGGTTCCAAAAAAAAAGTTGATGACACGACAAAAGTAGAGAATGGGTAAGCCTTATGGCAAGTAAAATACTCTGTTTTTCTGGAAGTCCAAGAAAAGATTCCATTAATAAAAAACTAGCACTTTTAGCATGCAATACCATTAAAATGTGTGGCGCAGAGGCAACCTATATTGATTTAGCTGATTTTAATTTACCTTTATACGATGGTGATTTAGAATCTCATGCAGGTATTCCAGATAATGCATATAAGTTAAAGGATATTTTTTGTGCACATGATGGCTTATTTATTGCCTCTCCCGAACACAATAGTACATATTCAGCGCTTTTAAAAAATACGATTGATTGGATTAGCCGTATAACAGAAGATGGGTTACCGCCTTTAAGTGCCTTTACAAATAAGATTGCAGCCATTGGCGCTGTTTCACCTGGTGCACTTGGCGGGTATAGAGGCCTTATTCCACTACGTTTACTTCTAAGCAATATTGGTGTTGTGGTTGTGCCATCGCAAATTGCCATTACGGATGGATTCAATGCCTTTAATGCGGATGGTTCTTTCCACAATGAGAATCATCATAAATTATTAAAGACAACAGTTGAAAGTTTACTGAAAACAAAAATACACCCTGCATAACACGGACGCATCACTATCGTTGTGACTGAAACAGGTCAATTTATATACTTGGGCCTAAACAGATTTCCCTATATCGCATACATTCAAAATAATACTGTCGTGCTTATCAAGCACGGCACCCCTTTGACAGTTTATTAAAGTTCACGTCATAATAATAAGTAGGTTTTTCTTAAATAAAAAATAAGATAAGCGTTAAGGGGTTACAATGATTAATGATATAAAAATAGAGCTGGATCATATTAAAAATGTTCTAGCCCAATGGCCGCATGAACAATATGTTGACAATAGCGGTTTACCAATAGATTCAGACCAAGCCTTTATTCAGATAGAAGCAAAGTTACGTCATGTTATGGATTCTATTTTAAAGCTTCCCGAAAAAGATCGCATTCAATTAAAAGATACAATTGGTGATTTTAAAACCATGATGGAAACGCGACAAAAAGAAGCTGAAATAAAATTAGAAGATTTGCGCGCGCAAGCAACACTAAATAAAAATTCTAAAAGTGCCATGAAAGCTTATGGCGCGTCTTTGCAAAAGAATAAAGAAAGCGTATGAATCCATTATTCAGCCTAATTATTGTTATTATTGGTCTTTTGATTTTTTTAAAACTTCTGCAGTGGATTATAAATAAAACACCCCATTTTGCATCTTTTGGTAAAAAACGATCGCAACCTTATTTAAGCACTGAAGACATACAAATTTTAAACCAATTTGCCCTAGATCCTCAGTATAAAATTGTCACAATCATGCTAGGGCAACATAAGCACACTTTTTTGCTTGGTCCAACACAGGCTATCAAACTAGATAACCCTATAGCAGAGGGGACAGATAGTACAAAAGTATTCCCCTTGAAACCCTATATAGATAAAGACAAAAAATGATAAAAGCATTTATCAACAAAGTATCAATATTTAAAAAATTACCAATTGCATGGGTGTTTTTATGCTTACTGCTTTGCCCGTCTATAAGTATTGCGGATTCATTCACCCTAGATTTAGGGGAGGCTGGCCCATCTGGTTCTATGATGGGGCGCGTCATTCAAATATTTTTACTTATAACAATAATCACTTTAGCCCCAATGATTGTTGTTGTTGTCACATCTTTTACGCGTTTTGTGGTCGTGTTTTCTTTTTTAAGAACCGCCATGGGTACCCAGCAATCACCACCTAATATGATTTTAGTATCACTCGCTTTGTTTTTGACTATTTTTGTTATGCAGCCCACACTGGAAAACATTTATATTCAGGCAATAGACCCTTTAATAACAGGTAAAATTGACGAGAAAGAGGCCTTTGAAAAAGCAAGCCCACCTTTAAAAAGCTTTATGCTTAAAAATGTGCGCGAAGATGATTTGCGGCTATTTTTAGATATTGCCAAAATTGACAGATTAGAAAAACCTGATGACACACCCTTACACGCTTTGGTTCCGGCATTTTTAATCAGCGAACTACGTCGTTCTTTTGAAATTGGTTTCTTAATATTTGTGCCCTTCCTCATTATCGACATGGTCGTTGCTTCCGTTTTAATGGCCATGGGCATGATGATGCTGCCACCTGTTATGATTTCGATGCCCTTTAAAATTATATTTTTCGTGCTTATTGATGGCTGGCATTTATTATGTGGAAGTTTAATAAAAAGTGTAAGTACATAATATATGACCCTTTATTATTACAAAGCCTATACTGCTGATCAAAAAATAATTAAAGGTGCCGCTTTTTGCACGCAGTCACAATCCCTATATATAAGCTTAAAAGACAGGAATTTAAAACTTATTAAAAGCTGGAAACCTACATTTGCGTATAAGCTATCGACTGTGGCTTTAAAAGACTTAAAGAACTGGGTCTATTTTGCAAAAACACTGCTAGAAAGCAATATACCTTTGTTAGAGGTTTTATCCCTTACAGCAGAACAAACAACGAATTGCAAATTGAAGCAAGCTTTGTATCATACACTGTATGATGTGGAAAATGGTTCAGCCTTATCAACGGCGATAGCAAAGCATGAAAAAATTTTTACACAAATTACAGTCTCAACAATTGGCACGGCAGAACAAACGGGGAATTTAACCTCCGCCTTTGAACATTTATACACTTATTTTAAGCATCAACTTATTATAAAAGAAAAAATAGTTGCAGCTGTTCGTTACCCCTTATTTGTTTTTCTATTTTTAACCTTCATGATTATTGGTTTAAATACAGTTTTTGTACCAGAACTTATCGACTTTTTTCAAAGTGCCGGTCATGTGCCAGATTCATTACTATTGTGGGTATCTATTTTTGATCATTTTTACCTTTTCGTAAACATAACTATGGCCTTTTTATTAGTATTTAAAATAAGCCATAAAGTTTTTAAAAAGACGCCTATTTTTGAACGATTACTTTTAAAAATTCCTTTTGTTCACATTGCTTATAACCTGCAAATAGCAAAATTTTTATCATGCCTAAGCTTGTTGCTACACTCTGGTGTCGATTTAAAAGAAGCCTTTAACAAATCAGTAAATAATATGAAAAGTGGTTTTACCAAAAGTGCGCTTTACACAATAGCGCCAACTTTACAAAAGGGACACTCCCTTAGTTTTGCTTTAGCTCATATTATATATATAGATAACGTGACGATTCGTTTTTTAAAGCTGGGTGAAAAAGCTGGCGAGCAGTCTAAGCACCTAGGCATATGTAGCCAAATTTTATTCGATAAATCATATTATAAGATAAATCAACTAACAAATATGCTGCAACCCCTCTGCCTTTTATTGATTGGTGGCTTGTTGCTATGGGTTGCCACAACATTAATTACACCGCTTTATACACAATTTTCTGGGGTTGAGAATGGATAAAAAAATATTAAGAATAGTAAAGAATTTTTTTATAAAACTAAAGGATATGTTGTATCAAGAGGAAGAGTATTTTTTAGTGCAGTTAACGCCGCAGACACTATCCTTTCAGCATATGAAAGGAAAAAGAATTGTCACATCATCACATGCAGAATTGTCGTGCATGCAAAAAATATTAAAACAACTGAATGTGTGTGATATACCGATACAACTGGTGTTGAAAAACTGGGACTTAAAAGTTCGTCAACTTAATTTAAATAACATGAATTTTTTTGATCGACCCCAGGCAAAAAAAAATTTTATTACAGGTGAATTTTCAGCGCAAGACACAGTTTTTTGCAAAAAAGCTTACGCCACAAAAAACATATATACTATGATTGGCTTACAGCATAACTTTCAATTAGATCAAGCGTTAAATAGCTTAGCATCACTGAATAATGCAATTAAAAAAGTACAATTATTTGAAACTGAAATTTTAAAAAAAATAGCGCAAAATCGTGATCAAAAAAGTACTGAAGAAAATAAGTTGTTCGCCTTATTAACAGAATCAAACAAGCGGTGGCAATTGTTAATTGGCCATAACCGCGATTTAATTTATAGTCGGTTTTTAGAACAAACACCGAGCAAGCATTATCAAAATGATTTAATACAAGATGTAATAGATACCCTAAATTACTTGCCACGCCTGGGTTTTCATAACAACGCACCACTTATGCTATTTTCAAAAAAAGGTTTATTTAAAAATGATGCGCAATTACAAAAAAGTATCATTCAGCTTATACCCGTTACCAATATGAATAATTTTTTATCATTAGATAATGTTAAACAAACAACACTTGCAACCACATTTAGTTGGTTCAGTGATAGTGTTTCTATTCCCATTTTTTTTTGGAATAGACTCTCTTATACTTTACCAAAATTAAGTGTATTAATATTGCTACCTGTCCTTTTAATTTTAGGAATAGCAGCAACATATTTAAGTATTCATACAGCTATTTATTTAAAAAAGGTTGAGTCAATTGAGAAAAAATCACAAAATTTTCTTTCCCTAAATCCAGATATGAATACCTATTTACAAAAATTTAAGTACTTTGATTTTTTTAAAAAACACTATCAAAAAAGCCCAATACTGATGTTAAAAAACATCAAAAAATTAACAGGCCCTTTCATGAACCTGCAAGCTATCCATTGGATGAAACGCGAGAATAGCTTTGTACTAGATTGTACATTTATTTGTAAACAAAACATTTCACAAAAAAGTTTTCATACCATGCAGAAAAAAATAGTAAATAGATCACCGCAAAAAATCCAGCACTTAGCATTTTACCCATCAGATGCGCAAGGTACCAAAGTTGTTTCCCTAAATGTTAGTGGTGCAGAATAATGCAAAAATCAATTAAACCTATATATGCTATAGCGTCCCAAATATACTTGCGCTGTAAAGCGCATAAAACATCTTTAATCTTGTTGTTATTATTAAGTATGACGACCATATGGCTAAGCGATGCGATCAGTGAAAATGATGCGGCAGTATGTTTATATCAACAAAAAAAACAGCATTTTAATTTCACAAAAAATAATTTATTATTACTACAACAAAATACAAAAAATAACCAAAGTAATGTTTTGTTCGCAACATTTAAACGCAAACTGTTTGATCAAGGTATTCCTGAAAGCATACTGAAACAAACCTTTAAAAAGTTAAGTAAAAAAACGAATGTACAATTAAAAAAAGTAAAAGCTACGCCAGATGAGCTGTGGGATAAAGACCTTAATTTATTTGTGAAACAAATAACTTTTTCTGCACATGCTGCAAATAATGTGAAGTTCTACCAATTTGTGCATATATTGCAGCAAACATTGCCTGGCCTTGTTATATTTAAAGATGTGACGTTTCAAAAAAAATCTCACAATGTAGAAAATGCTCACGGTGAAGTCACTTTTTTATGGGTGCGAAAAAGTTCTAACTAAAATTAATTAGCAGTAAACCTTGCCTCACGTAATTAGGTTTATACAAATGATTACTTATTATTTTATACTTTATCTTTCTATAACATAAGCCACCCTCTTGTCAAAGAATCAGTAGATCTGTTTTAATAGAAAGTAGATATTATTGCAGGACGCGCAGAATGATTGACTGTACGATGACCTTTCAACCAGAGACGATTTATCAAGATTTAAAGTCGGCAAATGACGTAGCTAAGTTATTAGAAAAAACGCGTTCAAATTTAGGCATAACAATTGAAAAAGCTTCAGATGAAACTAAAATTCGCAAGGTTTGGTTAAATTGTATAGAAACTGGCAATTTTGACAAGCTTCCAGGCACCGTTTATGCCATTGGGTTTTCTAGAACATATGCAACATATTTAGGGCTAGAACCAGATATAATAGTCAAAACACTACAAACATCTACTGATTTCTTTCAGCAACAAAAAGAAGTTTTAAGCGTGCCTCAAAATGAAAAAATTTTAACGCCTAAGGTAACATTTTTTATTTCATTAATTCTTGTGTTCTCTATTATTTTTGGTTTTTCATATTTTATGAATAAAAATATTTCAAGTGAAGGGTATAAAACCACTGAAAATTCATCCACACCCCGATCACAAGCTCAAATGCATGAACTTGATGACGATTTTACAGATTAAAAAATGTTCAAAACACCCTATTTTATAAATATTATATTGATAGGAATTGCATCTATCATTGTTTCTGCTTGTTCTTCATCTGGACCACCGGTTCAAGGTGTGTGTAAATCTTGCAAACCCTATTACGTTCGTGATTCATGGCATTACCCACAAAAACATTATGGTTATGACGAAGTTGGTCTGGCATCATGGTACGGACCGGGGTTTCACGGTAAACCCAAACCACATGGTGAAATTTATAACCAGTTCGAAATGACGGCTGCACATAAAACCCTTCCCATACCCACAATTGCTTTAGTTGAAAATCTACAAACAGGCGCCAAAACAAAAGTCTTAATTGATGACCGCGGACCATTTGTTTATGAAGGTAGGATCATTGATTTATCTATAGCAGCGGCTAAAGAAATTGGAACCTACAAGAAGGGAACCGGAAAAGTACGTGTTACTGCGCTGCACGAAGAAAGTGATCGTTTTGCGCGCCACCTTGCCCAATACAAAAGGGCAAAGTGCCCAAATGGCAGACGTTGGGTTAAAATTTTTCAAGATGATATTTCTGGCCATCATACTGATTTAAGGTCTAGTGTTTATCGTACTGAAATAGATTCGCCGCTTCGCGAACCACGCAAAAAAATATATCATCAAACAGTGTATAAAAAACAAGTACCATCTTACTTACAAAATCCTTCATTAGAAGACACGTTGGATGATGTTCAACTTATACCAGCGCATGCGCCAAAACCACAGAAAAAAATACAACAACATCAAATTGTAAGGGTTAATCAGATAGCTGAAGATCCACTTGATTATATTGATCCGGACTATAAAATCAAAGCTGTTTCAGAACCAGTTTTTCATAATAAAAATGTAAAGAAAATAACAGTACGCAAAACAGTAAAAAAGGTCATTGTGAAAAAAAAGAGTTCTTTAAAACGCCCATCTCGCGCTATAGTTAAGAAAATAAATCATAAAAAAAGATAACATGCATGCAGTTCATTCATCTTCGGGTTCATTCTGCTTATTCGCTTGCTGAAGGTGCTGTAAAAGTTAAAGCGTTACCAAAACTTTGTTCAAATAATAATATGCCAGCAATTGGTATTACCGATACAAACAATTTATTTGGTGCTTTAGAAATTGCATCATGCTGTGCCAATGAAGGTATTCAGGCCATCATGGGCATCCAAATTGATGTCAACATCCATAACGTTACGGCACCCCTTGTTTTATTTGCACAAAGTGAAAAGGGATACCGTCATCTTTTAAAACTAGCCAGTTATTTATATGCAGTGGATAGAACCTCTGAAGATAGATTTATTACCCTTAAAGAATTAAATACATATCATGAAGATTTAATTTGCTTAACGGGTGGTCATAAAGGCCCTGTTGGTCAGCTGATTTTAAACAATAAATTGGATGATGCAAAACAACTAATCATAGACTTAAAAGAAATTTTTAAAGACAAAATATATATTGAATTACAGCGTCATAGTTTACCTGACCAACAGCAAACAGAGCCTGTATTTTTACAATACGCGGATCACTTTAATATTCCCTTAGTTGCAACAAATGATGTATTTTTTGAAAATAAAAAAATGCATGAGGCGCACGATGCCCTGCTATGTATTGCAGAGGGTCGTTACGTTGTTGATGATAATAGGCGCAAAGCAACGCCAGAACATTATTTTAAGTCACAAGAGGAGATGATTGCCTTATTCGACGATATTCCCGAAGCAATCATAAATACAGTTCAAATTGCAAAGCGCATACATTTTACAGCAAAGAATCATCCACCAATTCTGCCCCGTTTTGAAACAGATGGGGGCAGAACTGAGGAAGAAGAATTGAAGTTTTGTTCCTTAAAAGGGTTAGAAAAACGATTAAGAGAAGAAGTTTACCCCCTACACGATGAAAGTAAACATAAGGTACTAAAAGAAGACTACCTAAAGCGCCTAGATTATGAACTTGGCATTATTAATAAGATGGGTTTTCCAGGATACTTTTTGATCGTTGCCGATTTTATTCGGTGGGCCAAAAGCCAAGATATTCCAGTTGGACCAGGTCGCGGTTCTGGTGCTGGTTCGCTAGTAGCATGGGTTATGACGATTACAGACATGGACCCTATTCGTTTTGGCCTTATATTTGAGCGTTTCTTAAATCCTGAACGTGTATCCATGCCCGATTTTGATGTAGATTTTTGTCAGGATCGGCGTGATGAAGTTATTAAATATGTATCAAAAAAATATGGCCTAGATCAGGTTGCACATATCATTACCTTTGGTAAACTACAAGCGCGTGCGGTGCTGCGTGATGTAGGCCGTGTTCTTCAGATTCCCTACGGGCAGGTGGGTAAAATTTGCGATTTGGTTCCAAATAATCCAGCAAGCCCTGTAACCTTAGCCGAAGCAGTTGAGGGTGAACCCCTACTACAAGAAGCAATCAGGGAAGACGAAAACGTCGCACGCCTTGTTGATATTGGTAAACAATTAGAAGGTTTGTACCGCCACGCATCAACCCACGCAGCAGGTGTTGTGATTGGGGATCGTCGATTAGATGAACTTGTGCCCATTTACCGCGATGATAAATCAGAACTTTCAGTAACGCAGTTCAACATGAAATATGTTGAAAACGCAGGTCTTGTAAAGTTTGATTTTTTGGGTTTAAAGACTTTAACCGTTATTGAATTTGCATCAAAATTGGTTCGTGAGCATGCCCCTTATGAAAACCCAAATTTCAAAATTCAATCCATTCCGTTAGATGACAAAAAAACGTTCGAACTTTTATGCCGCGTAGAAACGATTGGCATCTTTCAGCTTGAAAGTTCGGGCATGAAAGATATTATTAAAAAATTAAAGCCAGACCAGTTTGAAAACTTGATTGCATTGGTGGCCCTTTACAGGCCAGGTCCCATGGATGATATCCCCCGCTACTTGGCTTGTAAAAACGGAGAGGCAGAGGTTTATTATCTGCATCCAAAACTAGAACCCATTTTATCCCCAACCTTTGGTGTGATGGTTTACCAGGAACAAGTTATGCATATCGCACAGGTTCTTGGTGGATATTCGCTTGGGGCTGCGGATTTACTCCGCCGTGCAATGGGTAAAAAAATTAAATCAGAAATGAACGCGCAACGTGCTTTGTTTACAGAAGGTGCCATTAAAAATGGTGTTAAAGATAAAGTCGCGCGGCAAATATTTGATCAAATGGCAAAATTTGCAGGGTATGGATTTAACAAATCGCACTCCGCACCATATGGATTACTAGCCTACCAAACTGCCTATTTAAAAGCGAATTACCCCTTAGAATTTTTTGCAGCATCCATGACATATGATATGCAAAATACAGATAAATTAAATATTTTCAGGCAAGATATTGTCAAATGCGGTTATAAAATTCTATCACCAGATGTGAACCACAGTCATGCACATTTTACTGTCGATCACAAAAAACAAGGTGTGCGCTACGCCCTAACCGCCATTAAAAATGCTGGGGAACAAATCGTTGATGTTCTTGTACAAGAACGCGTTAAAAATGGTCTGTTTAAATCGATTGATGATTTTGTAACACGGGTTGATGTAAAAGTTTTAAACAAGCGTTTGCTTGAAAACTTAATCACAGCTGGTGCTTTTGATTCTATTCACACTAACAGACGTCAGCTTTTTGATTCTATTGATATGATTATTAAGCAAGGTCAGTTAGTGGCAAAGGAAAGGGCATCTAAGCAAGCCAGTTTATTTGCCGCCCCTAAAAGCCAAACAGGAACAGATATTCATTTAGTTCAATGCTGTGATTTTTCCCCCGTTGACAAACTTGCAAAAGAATTTAGCGCGCTTGGTTTTTATTTAACTGCCCATCCGTTAGATATGTATAAAACCGTTCTACCAAAGCTTAATGTCACCAATGCAAAAGATTTAAATATGGTGGCAACAGAAAAAGCAACCCTTGTTAACCTGGCAGGCGTCTTATTAACAAAACAAGAAAAAACATCGAAATCTGGCAAGAAATTTGCGTTTGTTCAATTCTCTGATGCAAGCGATACATTTGAATGTGTACTATTTTCAGAAACCCTTAATAATATTAGGGAAAATCTTATAGAAGGGCGGGCTTTTTATATGGAAGCCTCCCTTAAAAAAGATGTTGAAAATGATACGTTCCGTATCGCCATCAACATGATTCAACCCCTTGATACCATGACGGGTAAGGGTGACCTGATTTTGGGCATTGCGCACGATTATAAGCGTATTGATGATTTAATTGAGACGATAAAAAGAACCACGCACGGTGATTCAACCATCACAATAAAAGTACATCACCCAATATTACCCCAAGTTATTATCAAGCTGCCCCAACAAGCAAACTTAGATTTTAAAGAACGTGAAAGATTGCTTAGTATGGTTGCGATGTAAAAAAAGCACATAAAGGAATCCCCCCTTATGTGCTGCGTTATTCTATGAATTACCTTTGTGCAATTTTATGACTTAACTAACAATATTTCTCTTTTTTTTTATTTGTGCATTCGTTAATAGCTGACTGTTATGAACTCCTTTTGTTAATTCATAAAGCTTGGAAAATTTCATAGAGCCGGTGGGTAACCCAGAAGAACTTGCATCAGAATTAACTTCTTGTACAACTGTAATGCCACTTGCTTCTAAAGCTTTAATACTAGCATCTACGCGATCGGAAAAATCTGCTGTATTATCTGAAAAATCTACACTTAATTGTTTGCTTTCATAAAATTTTCTACCCTCGTATAAAGTCGTCCAAATGGTTTCCGGTATTGTCGCTAATTGACACAATTCTTGGCAGGAAAATGTCATGTTGAGGTTAACACCTTGGCCAAATGTTTTTATTTCTTCTTGCAGAGAATCAACGCCTAAAGACCCCAGGAGTGATAAAATTGGTATATTTTTAACAAGAGAGTACCTAATTTCGTCCATAGAGATATTTGGCTCCGCTTGAAATAATTCTTGATATGGCTGAAAAAAAGCTTGATTTGGTTGAAAAAAATCTAGTGCAATTATTTCCTGAGAAGTTTTTTCGCTTGTTAAATAAGTAATCAACTGTGTAAAGAGTTCGGGATTAATAGAATCATTTAAAACAATTTTTCCTTCGGTCTGATCCTGTAAATCTTTTATTCCGGTCTGATCCTGTAAATCTTTTATTCCGGTCATTTTCTTTAATACAGATGTAGGAATCGTTAAGGTCGATTGATCGGAAAAAGTAACAACTTCTTGCGTTTTCATTACAAAAGAATCAGGTGGGCGCTGGTCGCGTAAAGGGTGAAATATTTGTTCTCTAGGCGTCATCATATTAGCTGCATCAAAACCTACAGGACTTGAAAAATTTTCTGGCGCATCTGCTGCCATAGATAGTGACGGTATTGAACATAGTAAATAACGTAGTTTCATAAAATTCTCCTATTTGAAACATCAAGTTGTTTATGAA
>PFNE01000015.1:0-2528 GCA_002791835.1 Alphaproteobacteria bacterium CG_4_10_14_0_8_um_filter_37_21
ATACGCTAAAAATACATCCTCATTCCTGGCTGCGGTTCATATAAGGTGCTTAGTTCTATGGCTGAAAATCTCATGACGACACTATCTAGAAAACCCCATGACCATAATTTTTGTAAAAGCACCATTACCAAAAATATTGGCACTTGTAATCACTGGGTCAAACAAAATATAAAGCGCTGTAATTAAAAACATCATCTCGCCTGAAAAACCAAGATATATATCTAAAATTGGCAGCATAACAATGATGATGGTTCTGTCACACCTGATAATACAAGTCTGTAAAGTGTACAAGAATAGTGAATTATTATCATAATTCACCCAGAAATGATAAACTGTTTCATCATGACATCTAAGCCATTTTAAAAGATGTTTACTCATCTACATACATTGCACTGATGTGAAAATATATTTTCAGTGTTAGCTTGTATGAGACGCAATAATCAACATGCGTGGAGCCTGTATTAATAATTTAGTGCTAGCAAGATGCTAGCAAGATGCTAGTGAACCACAAGTCAATAGACTTAGCAGTATTTAAATCACCTTATGGCTTAGCTGCCCTACAAACAAAAAAATTAGAGAATTTCTCGGGTAATGCCAAGGAATTATTGGGTATTACTGCACCTATATTATTGGGCATTTAGGATAGCGGGCTAATTTTTGCCTGCCCTTTTCTATATGATGACAGCCCAAAGTCATAACAATAGGCTTGGAATATTGTTTTTGACTTAAGCGCGTATTCGTATATAATGTGAAGTATTGTAACAACTCCTTGCTCCTTCGCTAAGATTGAGCTGTGGTCTTATAAGTATGTTTATAGTGCGCTGATGCAGTATAGATTAAAACCATTAACCGAAAGGAATAATTATGCAACGTTTTTATGAAACGGTATTTATTGCACGCCAAGATATTACGGCAAACCAAGTAGACACTATGGCACAGGGATTTAATAAATTAATTAAAGACGCTGGCGGCCAAGTGGCAAAAACAGAATTATGTGGTCTGCGCAATCTTGCCTACCCTATCAAAAAAAACAAAAAGGGTCATTATGTTTTAATGAACTTTGCTGTTGATTCTGACACAGTGAAAGAAATGGAACGCACAATGCGTCTAGATGAAAATGTCCTTCGTTATATGACAGTACGCGCTGAAGGCCTTGATAAAAACCCTTCAATTTTGATGCAACAAAAATCTTTTAAAGAAACAGTCACAAAATATGACGAAGTTGATCCTGCAGAGTTCAAAAGACCAGCTAAGAGAGAAGGATAATAGATATGTCTGATAGACCAGAAAACAGTAACGATCGTAACCAAGAACAACGTCCATTAATGGTAAAACGCCAATTCTTTAGGCGCCGTAAGTCTTGTCCTTTTACAGGACCAAAAGCGATGGTTATTGATTATAAAGATATCCGTACACTTTCTAAATTTGTATCAGAACGTGGAAAAATGACACCGAGTCGCATCAGTTCTGTAAGTGCAAAAAAACAACGTGCCTTAGCAACAGCTGTTAAGCGCGCACGTTATTTGGCTTTGATGCCGTACGTGAACACCTAAAATGAACAACTTAAGCCCTATGGTTGTAAGTTTATTATGCGGCATCTTTGGTGCCGCATTTTTGTCGTTAGGAGGCTTATTCCTTTTGGCATTGCCTACCTTGTCCTACTTTGCGGGCATACGTGCAGGCATTATCGGCGTCCTTATTTCAGTCGTACCAAGCTGCTTTCTTTTTTACATACTGACACAAAGTCAAGATTTTTTACTGCCCTATTTCCTGCTGGTTTTGGTGCCGATAATTTTGTGGATAGCAGTCTATCGATTTAGAACATTAGATCACCTTGTGTTATCACAGTCAAAGCAATCCTTCCCCCTTACAAATTTTGGCTTACCAAAAATGATTGCCATTTTTATTTTTGCCTTATGCATTATCTATTCTATTGCACTATCAATCCCTCAATTTCAAGCATATTTTTATAGTGCTTACCAGGGTGCAATGCCTGTTTTTGATCAAGCTGCAAAGATATATGGACTAAAGACAGAACAGCTTTTGCAACAGCTGCCTGATGGTATTATCTTTATGTTGTTGTCTATACACCTTTTATCCTTTCGCCTTGCTTTTAGAGCTGGAAATAAACTTCAACTATGGGCATGGAACACCCACCCAGAGGATCATACATATGCGCTTTGGTGGGATATTCCTTTCACTATATTCCTAAGTGCAAATATAGCCGCTTCTTTATTGAAAGTACCTGAGTTTGTACAACTCGTTTCTTCATGCTTAACAGTTTTAAGCGCCGTTCCCTTACTTATGCTTGGCGTCCAAGTCTTTAAAATTGCAGGCAAAAGCTATGGACATAAAAAACGTACAATCAATATCGTGTTAGGCGTGTTCTTTTTCCTTGTTCATCCGCTTATATTTGTGGTAATCTTAGGACTCATGGAGTCCGTTGTCGGTATTAGTAAGAGATTCCAGTATAACAGTCGTTAAGGAGAGTATTCATGCAAGTCATCTTGCTTCAACGAATAGAAAAA
>PFNE01000015.1:2559-8948 GCA_002791835.1 Alphaproteobacteria bacterium CG_4_10_14_0_8_um_filter_37_21
GCAACAAATGATAATGTTGCCTTTTTTGAAAAACAAAAAACTGTATTAGAAGCAACCAATCTAGAAAAGAAAAAAGAAGCTGAACATGCAGCATCACAGATGAATGATGTATCAGTTATTTTAATTAGACAAGCTTCAGAAACAGGTGTTCTGTATGGTTCTGTACGTAACAAAGATATTTCTGATGCTTTAGATGCAGCTGGTTATAAAATTAATCGTGCTCAAGTTAAAATTACAGAACCTGTAAAAACACTTGGTATTCATGCTGTAAAAGTTGAACTTCACCCTGAAGTTAGTATTGATGTTTCTGTAAACGTTGCCCTTTCTCAAGAAGAAGCACTTGTTCAAGCAGGAAAAGAACCCAATACTGAAGAAGTAACAAATCAAGAAGCATAAGTTCGCTTTGAATTTATCTTGATATTTTATGCATTTTGCATGAAATCAATCTAAACCAGAAAGGAGTTGATTACCGTGGAAGTCAATGTTCGTGATAACAATGTAGAACAAGCGTTACGTGTATTAAAGAAAAAAATGCAACGTGAAGGCATCTACCGCGAAATGAAGATGCGTCGTCATTTTGAAAAACCATCTGAAAAACGTGTACGGGAAGAAGGCGAAGCAGTTCGTCGCTACCGTAAACTTATGCGCAAGCGTATGGAACGTGAAGGTTTTTAATTGTGACCTGCATCTTTAGCAGCCACTAATCAATTTTTAAAAGAGGAATGTTTTTTACGTTCCTCTTTTTTACTATATTGAAACTACTTTACCGGCTATAGTTCCCAGTGTTGTTAATTAAGTTTTCAATGGTCTGTAAAACCTTGTGAATTTTTCTTTAACTTTAAAACTCTGGCTCTGTATCATGTAGAAAAAACAGCTAAGACTGTATATTAAATATCAAAAATTATTACTATTTTTAAAGCATCAATAATGAGCATAGAAACTGTAAAATCAACCCATTTAAAGGCGTAATTTTACGCCCTATACTCTCTCTTCCGATGCTGATTTGCAAACGACTGCTCTGGCGGCTATACTGAATGCCTTTAAATCAAAATAATACCACTAAAAAGAGATGTTAAAGAATTAAAAAGAATAACTGCATATTTTTAGCGATTAATAGTTAATTTAAAGGAATACCAAAGATTGTTATAAGTTACTTCCGTAATGGTCACAAAGACCTATAGTATCAAAGCACCATTTTTTTTGCAGCATTTACATCAACTTTTCCAGTACCCATTAATGGCAGTTCTTCCACAATATGAATTTTTTTAGGACAAAAAAGCATAGGGTATTTATTATCGGTAAACACAGAGGTTATATCTTTTTGTTTTAAGTCAGTTTTTGTTGTGATCAATACCAATTCTTCACCACGTTTATCATGCGGAATAGCCACAACAGTATGTGCATAATCGCTAAAGTGCTTATGAATAAGTTCTTCTATATACGTTAAGGGAACCATCTCACCCGATATTTTAGCAAACCGTTTAAGTCGCCCTTGAATGGTTATAAATCCTTCTTCATCTATTGATACAATATCACCGGTCTCGTAACCAAATTCTGCATTTGGGGGTGTAATCGTCTTGCCATCGTAATACCCCATCATAACATTAGGGCCTTTTAGGCAAAGTTCTCCGCCATTTTCAATACCCTCAATTGGCTTAATTTTTGCAGTCATACCAGGAACTAGTTTACCTACTGACCCTTCCTTATAATGCATTGGGGTATTAAAGGCCACAGCAGGCGATGCTTCTGTCATACCATAACCTTCTAAAATACGAATGCCAAATTTATCTTGCCAAAGCATTTTAGTTGTATGGGATAATTTTTCAGCGCCCGCTATAACATAACGCATAGAATAAAAATCATACCCATGTGCAGCTTCTGCGTATTTTAAAAGCAAACTGCTTGTGCCAAATAACAACGTTGCATTCATATCGTAAGCTAAGTTTGGAATAATTTTATGATGCAAAGGGTTAGGATATAAAAATACAGGTACACCACTTAAAAGTGGCATTAAAACACCAGCTGTAAGCCCAAAAGAATGGTAAATAGGCAAAACGTTCATCAAAAGATCTTTTCCAGTAAAATCAAGACATGCTGTAACTTGTGCTTGGTTTGCATTTAAATTTTCATGTGATAATGCAACAGCTTTTGGCATTTGTTCTGATCCTGATGTAAACAGAACGACGGCTAAATCATCATGTTCTGGAAAATATTCTTTATAATAATGATTAGGCATAAGGGAAAATAACAGCCCTTGAATTTTATCATCAAGGGTAAGCGAATGTTGACCGCTTTTTTTGCTTTTTAAATCTTCCAGGTGCACAACATTAATACGTAATTTGCTTAATGTGTTTCTTAAGTCCCCTAAATGTGGGAGATTTTCTAAAAATTTATGGGACGTAATAATTGTTTTAACACCGATAAGGTTGATTGTTTCCGTTAAGCGTTCCTCACCAAGGCTATAATTTAACATCACAGGAATACGACCATGTGAAATAAGGGCAAAGAAACTCATAACAGTTGGACATGATGTTGGTAGAAGAACTCCTACCTGCTCTTTCTCTTCAGTAATGCGGCTAAAATAGGCGCCAAGAATGCAACTTTTTGTAATTAAGGATTGATATGAGTAAGATTTAAAGTCATGGCCTTCCATAGCTTTTGTGAATCTGCCATGATGCTTTGCTGCATCAAGCAAGCTTGTAAATAAACTAGATTGGTAGGGAGAACATTCAAATGTCATTTCTTCCATAAGGCGTTCAATACGCTGGCTAATATTTTCACGCGTGATACGTGGTGTTGCTCCTTTAAATTCCTCAATATGAATAGGGTCTTGAACATAAAGTGTTATTTTTGGGAACATTGTACGTTTAACCATACCTTTTAAGCGCGTTAAACGTGAACGTGCCGCACCCTCAATGCAAATTGGTAAAATTGTGGCATTCGTACGCTCTGCAAGCAAAGAAGGGCCATCATTAATTTTCATTAAAGATCCTGTACTGGTCATGCGCCCTTCTGGGAAAATAACAATACGCTTTTCTGCCGCTAAATGCTTTAAAATATGCTTCATGGCCATTGGGTTATTTGGGTCAATGAAGAAAATTTTCACCCCTTTTGACACCCACGAAAACCATTTAGATGCATATTGATGATAAATCACAAATCCAGTATCTGATGGAAGATAAGCAAACAATAAAAGCCCATCTAAGAACGATGTATGATTTGCTATAATAATTGATTTACTACCTGCTTTTTTTATATTATCAATACCAACAACATCTACCCTAAAGAATGTTGAAAAAACAAACTGTACAAGCATTTGCCTAATCGATTCTGGAACAGAACTGGCAACTTTTAAGGTCACAAATAAATTTAATGCAGCTGTCAAAAATAAAATTTGCAATAAAGAAAAATTAAGCGCCGAAAGCAGCATCACCCCAAGAGAGGCAACAATCATAAATAATGCATTTAACATATTATTTGCACTAATGCCCATGCCCCGCCGTGCTGGATTTAGCCGTTCTTGAATGGTGGCATATAATGGAACTGTGTATAGACCAGCAAAAACGGCCAGCATAAACAAGTCAAAAAAGATGCGCCACGAATAAGGCTCCATCAAAAAAGCACCAAGTGTAATATTTTCAGCAGCCTTTACGGTGTCGCTAATTGTGACAAAATCAAACAGCAAAACGCTCATGAAAAATCCTGCAACAGGGACATACCCATTATGCAGGTTTCCTCTAAGTAGCTTTGCACATAAATATGATCCAACAGCGATACCAACAGTAAATGCAAAAAGGAAGAAAGAAGCTATTTCTTTTTCACCGTTAATAACTTGTTCTGTGTAGGGCACAATAGCCGTTAACACAATGCAACCAATAAACCAAAACCATGATAGGCCCACAATCGTTAAAAACAAAACACGGTCTTTAACAGCAAAACGAATAAGTTTTCTTGTACTTTTTAAAATATTAAAATCGATAGGTGTTGTTAAAAGTTCAACATCTGTTTTAACCATTTTCTCACTTGTGTATAAACAAAGAAGAGAACTCATAAACATAATAACGCCCAAATACTGCTTTGGAATTAGACCACCAATTAACGTGCCAAGTAAAATGGCAAAAAAAGTAGAACTTTCAATAAGACCATTTCCGGCAATGCGATCTTTTGCATTTAAATATGCAGGAATTAAACTGTATTTTATGGGGCCAAAAAATGTTGCCTGTGTAGAGGACAGTAAAAGCGACAGCAGCATAATCCAAAAAGAGCCCTGGCTAAGACCAACCCAAGCCAGCAGAATAATAAACACTTCACAGCGCTTGAAAATTTTAGCAAGCCAACTATTTTCATAATGGTTAGCAACCTGACCTGCAGGTGCGGCAAATACTAAAAATGGCAGAATAAACACTGCAGATATAAGCGCACTAACAATGGGCACAGAATAGTCTGTTTTAAAAGCCACATCAAATGTAGCCAGAAAAAGAAGGCTTGTCTTAAACAAATTATCTGCAAAAGCAGAAAAAAATTGCGTTAAAAAGAAAGGAAAAAAATCACGTTTTTTAAGTATTGAAAAATACTGCATCTTTTAAAGTAATCCATTTTAGACTATAAAAACTATTAACTTATAATACCTTATTCTCACAGTGCTACCAAGCCCTTATGTTTTGAGCGTTTTTTTAACAAACCAAAATACAACAAGTTTTTATGTCAAATCATCCACACATAGCTAAAAAATTCATGCACAGTCTGCTTGCAACAGCTTATAAACATTGGAAAAAGACGATATGAATCTGTCTTGCGCGCTATAGTATTTATTGTATAAATATGCTAAAAAAAAATAAGAATGTCAGCATGAGCCCTTCCAACGACATAATGGTGCCTATCATTTTAATTATCTATCTTCCAGCTTTTGACCGAAAACTTATGGGGGTATGATGGTGAGCGGCCCTGGGTGTATATTCGACCCTTAATTTAGCATCATATAACCAACTTTAAAAAATTACTTAAAAGGGCAGCATGATCAGCAATAAAGAAAATACTTCTATGCTTAACATTGAAAATCTAACGGTTGAATTCGGCTCTATAAAAGCACTGAATAGTTTTTCACGCACATGGAGTAGTCGTGTTAAAAAAACAGGCATTATAGGTCCTAATGGATCTGGAAAATCAACATTATTTAAAGTGTTGTCCGGCTTTATTAAACCGTCATCTGGCAAGATAGTTTTCAAAGGGCAAGACCTAACCCATCAAAAATCACATGAAATTAATCATTTCGGCATTGCACGCACATTTCAAATCCCCTGTCCTTTCACAGAACTAACGGTTTTTGAAAATGTTTATACTGCTGCACTGCAACATGTGAGTAAAAAAAAAGCGAAAGATATAAGTGAAGAGTACTTAAAGCGGTTTTTACTAGATGAAAAAGCACATATCAACCCGTCCGAACTTTCCCTTGTTGACAAAAGGTTACTAGAAATTGCCCGCGCTCTTGCAACGCAGCCCAAACTGTTATTATTAGATGAAGTTTTAGCAGGCCTTAGACCACAGGAAGTGGAAAACGTGTTGAGAGTTATAGAAGAATTACAGCGTGAAAATAATTTTCATATTATCATGATTGAGCACAATATTCATGCAATCAAACGTTTTTGCGAAGAACTCGTTGTGTTAAGTTCAGGAAAAATGATTGCAAGCGGCCCTGTTGAAACATGCTTAAATAATAAAGTGGTTCAAAAAATCTATACTGGTAACACAGAATGATTTCAACCCTGCTTACCATAAAATAAGGCTCAGTCGCATCTGTTAATGGCGTTCTTTAGCAGAGGTGATTCATCATCAGATATTGGGATGATAGTCGGCCTTTTAAATGTTGACGCGCTTGTTTCAAAGTAACTTTATCAGAAGGCGTGGCCCAAGGTATAAAATATCTGATTTTAAGATTTTCAACTATATTTTGGGTTCTGTCGCATCTGATGATCTAAGTTAGGAAGATGTGTTAAAATAGGGAATTATTATAATTTTTCACACACAAATGATAACCGTTTCACCATCACATTTACAGCATTTTAAAGGTTTTTGTTCATCTCCATCTATTATTGTGATGTTCGTATATATGTAAGCGTCCAAAGAAGTACACTATTCCCCTTGCATGCCCCGGAAATCCTCAATTTCGCAATATATAACATTTAGAAAATAAGTGTATTTTTTTTAGTTATGATGTGTTTTCTTCAATTGTAAGGCTTGGTTTGGGGTACTCATCCGGTATTTTTGCATTCCATGGCATCAGATTTTCTAAACTTTTTTCATCCGCATCTGGATCTATAAAGTGTTCAAGGAGAAATTTTAAGTATCCTTCAGGATTAACATTGTTTAGCTTGGCCGTTTCAATTAAAGAA
>PFNE01000033.1:0-147 GCA_002791835.1 Alphaproteobacteria bacterium CG_4_10_14_0_8_um_filter_37_21
CAATTTCCTTTTGATGCTAAAAGCAGCCTAATGTTTAATAAACTATCTCTTAATTTTGCTGCTTTCCTGTCCGAACAACCAGGACCACCTCAAACCACTTTGAGAATAAAACATTTTTTTTAGCTTGTCCATTGAAGTTCTGTCAAT
>PFNE01000033.1:155-6496 GCA_002791835.1 Alphaproteobacteria bacterium CG_4_10_14_0_8_um_filter_37_21
AGACAACTGTATTCTTAAGAGTAAAACTGGGGTAGAGATCTCAAGTAAGATGCTGACATTAATGGAAAAACTGCCAATGCAAGTCAGAAGGTCGATCACCTTTGATAATGGAGGTGAGTTTGCAAAACACGGTGATATCGCAAAGAAACGGGGTCTTGAAACGTACTTGTGTGATCCTTATTCTTCATGGCAAAAAGGGGGTGTTGAGCATGCAAACGGACGACTTAGGCGAGATTTGCCAAGATGGATGAATTTAAAAAAATTGATAAGGAGGACTTCGATGAAGTGATTGAAAATTACAACACAACGCCCAGAAAAAGATTAAGATGGGATGCCCATTCAGGCATTTAATAAAAATATCAACCGTGTTGCACTTTAAAATTGAATGTGGCATATTCTGGATTTATAAAGTGTTCAAGAATGAATTTTAATTATCCTTCAGGATTAACGTCGTTAGCAGGAGCTACACTATAGAATAAATTATATGATGAGTATATTGATACGTAAAGATTATTTATCGTTTTTATGCAAACCACAAATTAGCCCGTCAAAACAACACAAATACACTCTTCTTAACAAAGACAATACAACGCGTAAATAACACCTGCTGCCGCTGGAACTAGAACTGCTTCTGTTGTCCGTGGCGCGTAAAGCATTACATCAACTGCTTTTCGCCATATACCTGTGACCTGTGCCATTTTTGATGGCTGCAGTTTAGGCGCATTATGCATGGCTTGTGCCATGTCACTATACTCATTCAAAAGTTGTATTTCACTTGATTTAGCTTGATCAGCTCTTATAGCCGATATTTTTTGACTCCATTCGTTATGTTTAGATGTTTTTTGGTTGAATAGCGCTACCTGCTTACTGTGATGTGCGTCATCAAGTCTCATCAACTCAATATACATAGTGTTTTGTACGTCAAGATCTTTTTCAGTCTCTAATTTTTTATTAATTTCTTCACGTTTTTCACTTAAAGTTTTCATTTCAACATTGAATGGATGTGCTTGCGAATCAAGCGCTTTTATTTCTTCGTTAATTTGATCTAGCTCAGTCATATCTATTGTGATTGGCGTAAAATTTTTAGGTCTAATATTGTTCTTTTGAAATGAGAGATATCCAGATGGAGATTCAATCCACTTTTTAAACCCCTTGTATACATCCATATTCGTTAAATTATTTGGTGCCACACCACTTACTGCAGATAATAAGTAAACCATGGAAAAACGTCCGCAATCACACATATTATTCATCTGATCGTTTCTGTATGATACTGTAGAAAAAGCTTTCACCCCCTTAAAAAGAATCTTATCATAAATTTCAGTATTTTTGTCTTCTGCATTTGCTATAAAATATTTTTCATATGCTAAAAAAACAGAATCATAGACAGTTAAATGCATCTTTTCTGTATTCAATTCTGCACATGCATATTGACAATGAGTCGTAATATCATCACCCAAAATTTTATATATAGTTTTTCCCAATTTTGTATATTTTTTTTCAAGCGGCCCCTGATGAGCAAGAAAATGAACTTTTAAATTTCCTTCATGCCGCGTCTGCAAATTTTCCATAAATTGTATAGTTATATCTTTTAGTAATTTTGTACTTAAAGGATCAGTTATCTTTCCATCAAATGTTAAGTCATGAACGAATTGTGTCTTCTTACATACAAATGGTAACGCCACGATCTCAGTTGGTGAGCCATTATTATTTTCACTGAAAAAATAAGAAAGCTGAAACTCATCAATCTCCATTGTTTTTTTTTGCCATTCTGTATTAGCTGAAAAATAGCTTTCTAAAAATGCAAGTGATTCATGCGCGGACGAACCCCTACCAATAATAGATGCGTTTTGATAGTAGCTGCCAGCCAATTTATTTTCCCACCATGAAGGCGCTGATGATGCTTGGTTTTGTGAAAATGCTGCTATTGAAAAAATAAAGACAGGTGCTAAGAATTTTAATTTCATAATAATACCTTTGAAAAAAATTAATCGATAATAAATATATAATCATTAGTTCTATAATGACAAGGTTTTTTGTTCTGCAGGGTATATATTCAACAATGATTATATACAATTATGAAATTTTTTACGGAATTACACTGACCAAATGCATTCCAAGGGTTGATGATATTTCGGATTATTGTGCCTTATTTTGTTGTGTCTTAAAACGCGTCCCTATACATCTTTTGTCCGCAAAATTTGGGCATCAACTAATGCTCTTATGTCATACCTATATTTTTTATGAAACTAAGGTCAGCGAAGCTAAAGCCATTAACTGTTTCTTTTCTTGAATGGATTTTACTATTTTATTGCATCATCGCCGTGGAATAACAGGTCCTACCCCTTTTTCACTAAGCGTTTGAACCCCATTCATAGTACAGTAGGCGCCATCAGCAATATTTTTTCAAACAGGAGCGCCTACATTGACCAAATTTTCTTTTAAACCCAATATGGCTTGTTTGTGGAAGTACTATCATTGTTTTTTAATACACATTAATAAAACAGTTAGAAAATCTTAACATTCAAGATCCTGCCTCACTTAGCCTCATAGAAATTATAGAAGAACCAAAAATTAACCTTCAGATTGCGTGCAATTACCCTGGCCATTTAGGGTGTTTTCTATATACACATCTACGCGCTGCCCTACATATAAATTTTCTTTACTTTGCATTTCGTATACAACTTCTATAACGCGTGTATCAATAATTTCTCTTGATGTTCCTTGTAAAATTGTTTTGCTTTGAGAAATCGGTTCAAAGCGAACAAATTTTAAAGGAAGAAGACTATCTGAAACACCACGCTTTACGGCAAAAACTTTTGCATATTGGTTAAAGTTTTCCATGTCTGTTTCATCTATTTGAACACGAACATGTAACGGGTCTGTATTGCCCATCATAATAATATTGCTTGTGTTTGATACATAAGAGCCCACAGTTTCAAAAATTTTTAGTATTTTACCGTCACAAGGGGCTACAATTTCGCTTTGTGCTAATTTTGTTTTTGTCATGCTCAGTTTCTCCTCAGCAACAGCCAAATTGGCAACGGCGCGCTTATAATCAAACTGTCGGCTTTGGCTTTCTTGAGTTGAAAGAACATTTTTCAAACTATAGCTACGTTTTAATTGTATTTCTGCTTCATTATAGTTTACGGTGACTGCTTTTAAGGCGGCTTCGTCTAAAAGAAGTTCATGTTTTAAGAGTTTATTATCTATGCGCACAAGCGTGCTGCCTTTTTTTACATCATTCCCTTCTGATACTAATATTTCAGATATAATGCCTGGCACAAAAGAACCCAGAGAAAGATTTCTGGTATTACACTCTACAATACCATCACCAAAAATGCTGATTTTAAAAGGTGATGATTGTGGCTTTATGGTGTCTGTGGAATGCTGCGCCTTGTCTACACCAAATATTAATGTGTAAATAATAGAGATGACAATAAAAAATGCAGAGAGTTTTACAGAGCGCTTTTTTTTTAAAAATATATAAATCTCCGACGTTGAAATTTTTTTTACAAAAAGGTAAGTTTCACTTTTAATGAGTTGATATGTATCTGTTATATTCTTTTTTATCATGTTTTATTCTCTATAATTTTTCCATCATCCATTAAAATGATACGGTCTGCAAAAGGGGTGATTCTTTGATCATGAGTGACGATAACACAAGTCATCCCAAGGCTTTGATTCAGTTCTTTTAAAAGGCTAACGATTGTATTACCCATTTTATGATCCAAAGCACTGGTGGGTTCATCACAAATAAGAAGTTTAGGTTTGTGAACAAGCGCGCGTGCTACGGCAACACGTTGTTGCTGTCCTCCAGAAAGTGATTGCGGAAAAACTTCTTCCTTTCCTTGTAAACCAACCATTTCTAAAATGTGTTTTGCCTGTGTTAAGGCGATTTGTCTTTCTTGGTTATTGACAAGCAGCGGTAAGCATATATTTTGAATAACTGTTAGTGCAGGAATAAGGTTGAAAGATTGGAAAATAAAGCCAACATTTTTGGCCCGAAATTCTAAAAGTTTTTCAATACCTATGGTGTTAATAGATATGTTGTTAATTGTACAAATACCATCATCAGGTTTTAAGATTCCAGCTAATATAGAAAGCAAAGTTGTTTTCCCACAGCCAGATGGTCCCATAATCATGATAAATTCACCAGTATCCACAGTTAGATTAACGTCATGTAATACTTGGATTTTTGAATCACCACTTTGAAAACTTTTTGATACTGATTGGCAATGAATCATGATCGAAACACCGTAGAAGGTTCTAAATTAATAATGCGTCTTATCCCTAGGAATGCAGCAGCAGATATAATCGTTAGAACGCCGAATAAAGAACAGATTAAAATAAAAGGCGTGAACTTAAAGGCAAGAACTGTATTGTTCATCATCAATAATCCAAAAATTACAGTTACACCGACACCAAGTCCATAACCAATTAATCCAACAGTAAGTGCCTGTGTTATAACCATTTTGATGAGTGTTTTTGTTCTTAGCCCCATCGCTAAGAGCACAGAAAAATATTTTTCATTTTCATGAATGAAGTTATAAAAAGTTTGGGCAACGACTGCAAATCCTACCAAAAATCCTAGTATAACTGAAATACCAAAGTTAATTGGGATACCTGTATTGTCTTTCCAGTATGTAACATTTAGTTTTTTAAAATCTTCAGTGCTTAACGCACTTAATTCTGTTTTTTTCTTAATAGATTGTATAACACTGTCCTCGTTATAGTTTGGTTTGGTTTTAACAAGAATGTATGTAATGCCTTTTCTCTTGGGTGGTGCATAAGTATGTGCTCGTGAAGAAAGCGTAAAGATTTGTGGTTGTAAAATAAAATTAGGTGTTCCTTTGAAAAACCCTTCTACAACAGCGCGTTTATCATTTATTTCAAGCACATCCCCAATTTTTAATGCACGTTCACCACCGTCACCGTTTTGTGCCCTAAGGCGTTTTTTCGATGCAGATATTTCAACAAAAATAGCGTCAGTTTTTTTAAGGTTCGACAAAGGGCTTGTGGTACTACTAGGAGCTCCAATTAGGGTAAAATCATCTATACCTGTTAAATCAACACCAACTGTTTTGCCACCTGGAAGTTTAGCGATCGTCATGGATTTGTACATTGGAACAGCCCATTCAATACCTTCTAGGCCTTTAATTTTGTTTAAGTTAATAGTCCTTATGTGTTTGTTTTCTTCAACAAAATTGACACCTGGATCCATGACCCATATATTAGGCGCCCCTGTATCCTTCACAAAACTATAGGTTCGTGACAGAAGACCAGATAAAATTGACGGTTGTTGTGTCATGATAATTGTTGAAAAACAAACAGCAGAAACCATTGTTATATATTTAATTTTATCACCAAAAAGCATTTGGAGTGCTGTTAGAAACATCGTGATTAATTTCTTACTTTTATATGAAAATTGTATGCCATATAGTAAAATCTATCATGTCCTGGTATGTGTGTGCTAATGAAATATTAACTTTTCTACAAAAGAATATTGTAAAATTTTGTGGTAGATCAACTTAATGCTGATTACCTTATTTTGTCTGACCACTTTTGTGTAATTTTTTCGTAAAAATGGCCGGGTTATCTTTTTGATCTCCGGTTCAATGCGATTTCTTTTACGCATTTTAAACTTTGCTATGGTTGAGAAAAGTCGACACTGAATAACTACTTTTTTCTGGGTCATTATCCTTAAGAAAGGCACACAAAATGCTGCAAACACAAAAAAAATAATTTAAATTTCAAATAGCTTGAGAAGCTGTTTTTTTTATAATTATCAATTTGATGGTCTATTTAGTTTGTATGCCCTAATATGCTTAAAATTACTATCTCTGTAACCTGACCATTTTCAACTGTTCGCACAGCATGAAGACGATCTCTTTGGTTTAATCGACCTGAATAAACTCTTTTATCTTGCCAAGTTTGATTTTTCAGCATTTCAATTGTGTTTGCTCCGCAGCAATAGACTTCTTTTAATGTTTCAATTAAAAGGGGGAGGCGTACCTTTTTCTCGTTACTCTCCCTTTTTAAATTGGCTAATTGTACTCTGGCCAGATCAGTAAAAAGTAAGCGTCCAAAGAAGTACACTATTCCCCTTGCATGCCCCAGAAATCCTCAATTTAGCAATATATAACATTTAAAAAATAAGTGTATTTTTTTAAATTAAGAGGTGTTTTCTTCAATTGTAAGGCTTGGTTTGGGATAATCATCCGGTATTTTTGCATTCCATGGCATCAACTTTTCCAGAAAGTCTTCATCCGCCTCTGGGTCTATAAAGTGTTCAAGGAGAAATTTTAAGTATCCTTCAGGATTAACATTGTTTAGCTTGG
>PFNE01000003.1:0-9375 GCA_002791835.1 Alphaproteobacteria bacterium CG_4_10_14_0_8_um_filter_37_21
AAATACATCCTCATTCCTGGCTGCGGTTCATATAAGGTGCTTAGTTCTATGGCTGAAAATCTCATGACGACACTATCTAGTACCCTTTAAAATTATTAAGAAATTCAAATGACCAGTATTCAAAATGCTATGTGCTTGACCAAATCCATCATGATCTTTATTATATAAAGAAAAAACACATTGGTATTAACCACATGAAAAAAATTCTCATCCTTGGTATTAACGGCTTTATTGGAAGCGCCCTTTCAGAACGTATTTTAAAAAATACAGACTGGGAAATTTATGGCATGGATATGGGTAATGATAAAATATCAGACTACCTTGGCAATTCTAAATTTCATTTTTTCGAGGGGGATATCACCATTAATAAAGAATGGATCGAATATCACGTGAAAAAATGCGACGTTGTGTTGCCACTTGTTGCAATCGCAACACCATCCCTTTATGTAACCGATCCCCTACGTGTATTTGAACTAGATTTTGAAGCAAATTTAGAAATTGTGCGCCAATGTGTAAAATATCAAAAACGTGTCATTTTCCCATCAACATCAGAAGTTTATGGCATGTGCCAAGATGAGGGTTTTGATGAAACTGAATCAAATCTGGTTACAGGGCCTATCAACAAACAGCGCTGGATCTATTCATGTTCAAAGCAATTATTAGATCGTGTTATTTATGCTTATGGTGTTCATAACGACTTAGACTACACACTTTTTCGCCCGTTCAATTGGGTTGGTCCAAAGTTAGATAGCTTACAAACAGCCAAAGAAGGTTCTTCACGCGTTGTGACGCAATTTATTAGCGACATTATCCACAAACAAAAAATTCTACTTGTTGACGGTGGTGAACAACGTCGAAGCTTAACAGATATTGATGATGGTATATCTGCACTGATGCATATAATTGAAAACAAAGATAAAAAGGCAACAGCCCAAATTTTCAATATTGGTAATCCAAAAAATGACATGTCTATTAAAGAATTAGCGCATGCATTGCTTGATCTTATGAAACAATATCCAGCATACAAAAAACTAGCTGAGGAAACTAACATTGTTGAAATTAGTTCTAAAGAACATTACGGAAAACATTATCAGGACATTGATCGACGGGTACCATCGATTGAAAATGCACGCAGCATCTTAGGCTGGGAACCAACTGTTGATGTAACAAGCTGCTTGAAAAAAACACTTGATTATCATTTGGGCCACCCTGATGAATCTTTAGATGTATAAATTATGAATATTAAATATATTCGCTATACATTTTGGTTTTTATCCCTCGTTTTAATCATCGGTCTTTGGTACCAATATAAAGAATCTCTGGCACCAACAGCCCGTGTACATAATCAAGAAGGAACACAAATGGGCTCCTTAAATATAGGCGGCCCCTTTAAGCTGAAAAATCAAGACGGCAAAACAATTAATAGCGAAGATAGTGCACACAAAGTACGACTAGTCTATTTTGGCTATACCTACTGCCCTGATCTTTGCCCCCTAGCCCTTGCCAACATCACTCAAGCGCTCCATTTATTAAAACGTGATAAAGACCGTGTGGAAACATATTTTATAACAATCGATCCAAAGCGGGACACACAGGAAAAATTAAAAGAATACCACAGTAATTTCCATCCCAACATTCACATGTTGTGGGGAAGTGATGAAACATTAAAACCTATTATGGATGCTTATAAAATTTTTGCCCAAAAAGTTGAAGACGACAGCATGAGCGATTATCTTGTCGACCATTCCACCTTTATTTATATCTTAAATAAAAAAGGTGAGGTTGTGGATGTCATGCCGCATACAACACCAGGTAATGAAATTTTTAGATCTATTAATAATCAGTTGTTTCAAAAACACTAGTGCTTTCAAACAATAGGTTATGGGTTAGAAAACTTTGTAGCGCATGAATCCTAAACTATGGTATAAAAATCAGTCAAAAAAATATGTGCCAAATAAATATAGTCATTTCAAAAGTAAGCCTTACTTTCTTATAGTATCATCAATTGTCAGATTTTCGTCCTGATGCATTTTAATATCTGCGGCTAATTCTTAAAATCTAAACTATAGGCCATAATATCAATGCTTTTTTTGTTTCACTATACCAAAAATGTGGTTTGTTTTTTGGGAGTACTAGAAGTACTATATGTGTTGCAACAAAGCCGGTATAACTAGTCTATTTTTTGTTTACGTTGAAAAATCATAACCGGTATCACGAGGGTTAAAACAATTGTAAAGCCAAGGGCGCAAGCAAGCGGCCAGTCACGATTGTTGAAAAACTCCCACCATAGAGCGCGTCCAATTGTTAGGGTCTCTGGGCCACCTAATAGTTCAGGAATAACAAACTCGCCAATGGCAGGCATGAAAACAAGAATACAACCTGTGTATATACCTGGCTTTGATAAGGGAATCACAATATTCCAAAAAGTTCGAATTGGTGTGGCTCCAAGGTCAAATGCGGCTTCACTGTAGCTTTCATCTATTTTATCTAAGCTTGTGTATATTGGTAAAACCATAAAGGGTAAGTAGCAATACACAATTCCAAGACAAACAGCATAAGCATTATCCAGCATATGTAAGGGGGAAGCAATTAAGTTTAAAGAGAGTAATATTTGGTTCAATATACCACTGCCGCTAAGCATATTCATCCACGCATATACGCGTACTAAAAAAGATGTCCAAAACGGCAACATAACAAGCAGCAGAAAGATGTATTGATGTTTTTCATCTGCCTTATAAATGCCATAAGCCATCATGTACCCAAGGCATAGCGTTATAAAGGTGGAAATTAGTGCAAGCGCAATGGAGGATGCAAAAGCATCAAGATAAAATTTATCAGTAAAGATGGTGATATAGTTTTTTAAACTAATTGTGAATTGAAAGATTCCATCATTTGTTGATTCTAAAATATCAGTAAGGGGGGGCAGCGCAATTGTTGCTTGTGTAAAACTAATTTTAAAGATAATCAGTAAAGGCAGCGCTAAAAAAACGACAAGCCAAATATAAGGCGTGTAAAAAGCCGCATCTTTATACAAATTTTCTTTAATATATAATTTAATTTTTAAACGTAAATCATGCATCATGACGATAATATGATACTGTTTTCAGCACCCCAAGTTAAATAAACTTCATCATCCCACTTTACGTCACGCTCTGCCAGCCTTAATAAATTTGGCAACGCAGCCTGCATGATATCCCCTGATGGAACTTCTACATAGTAAACAGACATATCTCCAAGATAAGCAATTTCTTTAATTATTCCTTTGACGCAGTTTGTGTCTTTGTTTTTTGGTTCTTTTAGGCTAATTTTTACTTTTTCAGGTCTAATCGCTACAGCCACCAGGGTTCCAATTGGTAAAATTGGGCTATCTGTCACCCGTAATTTGATGCCTTCTAATTCTGGGGAATCAATCTCTACATAATCGTCTGTTTGTTCTGAAACAACACCTTCTATGATATTCATAGAACCTATAAATTCAGCAACATAACGCGACTGCGGATATTCATAAATATCATGTGGGGCACCAATTTGCCTAATAGTACCTTCATCCATAATCGCCATACGCGTAGACATTGTCATGGCTTCTTCTTGATCGTGCGTTACCATAATAAAGGTGACGCCTAATCTTTCTTGAATGTTTACCAATTCAAACTGCGTTTGTTCGCGTAAATTTTTATCAAGGGCTGCTAAGGGTTCATCAAGTAATAATAATTTAGGGCGCTTCGCCAAGCTTCGTGCAAGGGCAACACGTTGACGCTGACCACCAGACATTTGGTGCGGCTTTCTATCGACAAAATGTTCCATACGCACCAAACGCAAGGCATCCATAACACGTTCATAAATCTGTATTTTTGAAAAATTATCTTGTTGTAAACCAAATGCAATATTTTGGTAAACAGTCATATGGGGGAAAAGTGCATAAGACTGAAACATCATATTAACGGGGCGTTTATAGGCTGGTACATTGGTGACATCAATGCCATCAATGTAAATATGTCCATGTGTTGGTTGTTCAAACCCTGCCAGCATACGCAGTAATGTTGTCTTACCACACCCTGATCCACCAAGCAGAGAGAAAAACTCCCCCTTATAAATGGATAAACTTACGTCTTTTACTACCTGAACTGGGCCAAAACTTTTACCAAGTTCGTCGATTTCAATGTAAGGTGCAATCGTTGAATCTTGCCAAGGTTCTAGCTGTTTTGACCTATGAATTATGCGTGGTGCCACGGTACGTATCTTTAATAGTAATAAACAAAGTATACCACAGATAAAAAATAGAGCGAAGACTCACCTGATCTATCGCCCTTATAATTTAATAAGTCATTATTTTTTAGAAACAGAAACCATTGATGGTCGAAGCAATCTACCATGCATTGTATAGCCATGCTGCATAATATCAACTATTTTTCCTGGTTCAACGTCAGGATTTTCGACTTCAATCATCGCCTGATGCACATTTGGATCAAAAGTTTTATTTTCAGGGTCAACCTTCTTCACACCATGACGGCTAAATGCGTTGTGCATTTCTTTTTGCGTCATCTCGACACCTTCAATGAAGGCCTTTACAGATTCTGATAAACTATCCCGGTCTGCAACATTTTCTAATGCTTTCTCTAAGAAATCAGTAATACCAATCATATCGCGCGCAAATTGTGTTGCAGCATATTTTAAGGCATCTTCTTTTTCTTTTTCAAAACGACGCCTTACATTTTCACATTCTGCAACTGACCTTAACCATTGATCTTTCATGGCTGTTAATTGTTCTTCTAAGGTTGGCTCGACAATTTTTAACGTTTCTTCATTTTCTTGCTCAACAACTTCAGGTTTTAAATTTTCAGTTTGTTGCTTTTCTGTATCCATGATAAATTTGATCACTTTTAATTTGCTGAATATATTCTAACGGAGTAACAGTTTATAAGCAAGTTAATATGTCCTAATAGAACACAAGACCCCTTCCTTAATTTGTCGTAAATGGTTTGTGAAATAAACAACTTGTGCTGCAATGCACCGAAACAGCATTCAAATATTTAAAAATATTTGTGGCATCATGCATATGGGTGCATATGACCAACCTAGCATTATAAAATAACACGCATCATTTAAAACTTAATCGCTTATTTCATAAAAAACAGTTCATCCAGTTTAATTGATTATTTGCGCTGCATCGGCTTCTAGGTCTTGTGAGAAAGAAACACCAATACTTGCTGCTAGCTTTTTATTCAAAACAAGATCAACTTTTTCTGGAAACCGAACGCCTAAATCTCTAGGCTTTGCTTCTTTTTTAAGTAAAGCTGTTACAAATTCACCGGCTTGCTCTCCAATGCGTAATTGATCTGGCCCAAGGGTTGCAATTGCTTTTTCTACAAGTTCAATATCACTTACAAAAACCGGAACCTTATGCGCTGTACCAATTCTTGAAATTGAATCAAAAGCTGCTAAGGCCGTATTATCATTATTAATAAAAATAGCATCAACTTTTTCAACAAGCATTTGCGCTGCTTGAATAACATCTGCTGTTTTACTGGCAGGGATGCTCACAATATTAAGACTAAAGCTACTTGCAATTTTCTCCATTTTACCAAGTGTGAAAACAGAATTAATCTCCCCTGGGTTATAAATAACACCAAGATTTAGCATATTTGGCAAAACCCGCTTAAACATCCGAAACTGCTCTGTTGGTTGAACATAATCGGATATGCCGCAAATCATATCACCATACAGTTTTCCGTTTTGATCTATATTCATCAACTTTGCTTCTTTAGGGTCGCTAACAGAGGCAAAAACAACTGGTATGCTTTTGCCCGTCTGCTGACGCACATTTTGCAAGGCTGTTTGCGCTGGCGTTGTACCAAGTGCCACAATAACATCTACTTTTTGACCCACTAATTTTTGTGAAATTTGCGCTGCAAGTGCGGGATTCCCTTGCGCTGATTCATACAAGATTTCAATGTTTTCACCGACAACAAACCCATCCTTTTTAAGCTGATGGATAACACCTTTACGCGCTGTATCTAATGCAGGGTGTTCTATATACTGAATGATACCTACTTTTGGATGATGATGTGACAGCGGCCTTATAAATAGAACGCATGCAATGGCACCAAAAATTAAGGTTAGGGCAAACAACCGTTTCATCACTTCTCTCCGTCATTTTGTTTATTAAGTACCGGTAACCGGGTTACACCATATTTTTGTGCGACGCGATCATTAAAATAAATTGTAGGGCCGTCCGGTTTTTCAACACTAATTGTATCAACTTTTTCACCTTCTACAATTTTTATAGCAAGTTCTGCTGTTTTAACACCCATAAGATATTGATCATAAGTCAAAGCGGCTAATGCCCCAAGATCAACTGATTCAGGATCAGAAACAACAACTGGGGTATTTTGTTCATGTGCAATTTTTAAAAGCTGTGACATACCCGATACGACTGTATTATCATTAAAGACATAAATCATATCGCTATCTTGTGCTGCTTTTTGCGTTGCAAGTGTAATATCAGACGTATTATTGACGGGTATTTTTAATATGTTAAACTGTGCATTTTTAAAAACCTCTTCAAAAGCCTGAACTTGTGCAACAGCGTTAATTTCCCCAGGGGAATACAAAATACCGATGGTTTTAATGGGCGCCTTAAAAGTTAAACTGTTGATAAATTTTAATTGTTCATTTGGCGCTATCCCATCAGACACCCCTGTTAACCCTGGCAGAGGATGCCCTCTGGCATTTACAAGTTTTGCTAAAACTGGATTACTAACACCGCTAAATACAACAGGAATATCTTTAACTTTTGCAGCCTGATAACAATTCATTGCAGAAGGCGTCGTTATTGCAACAATCAGCTTAGGTGCTGCACTCACAAATTTTTGCGCAATTTGCATACTTAAGGGCTGTGACCCTTGGGCATTTTGATAGTCAATTTTAAAAATTGGATATTTTTTTTGAAATGTATCCAAAAAACCTTGTCGAATTTTATCTAAAGATGGATGCGGGGCAATTTGTGTAATAGCAATAACAGGTACGGCTGAATCGCCATTATAATTTAGATGGTCATAAATTAAGAAAGATGTTGCTGCAATTATACAGACTAAGATTATTTTTTTTAACATAATAAATTACTTCAAATAAGGAAAGGGCGAGAAAACTTTGGACAGAACCTTAATGTCCGTGATGCCATCGCCAAGTATGAAGTACTAAAAACATAATAAAAAAATATCCAATATTTTATATATATAATAAATATTTTATAAATAAACAGGCTTGAAAGTCAAGTTTTTTTTAGTGTGCATGCAGATTCAGCGAAAATGAAGGTGCAGTTGTCCCCCTACTTAACACATTTAAATGTTTCATGTATTTTCAATCACTATTTTGATACCCTAATGCAGAGGGGCGATGATGCTTATGACAAATTTAGAAGAATATTATAGTATTGGTTTGATGAGCGGTACCTCTATGGATGGCGTTGATGCAGCCCTTATTAAAACGGATGGTTTACAAAAAATTACATTCATTTCATCTGCAACAGTTGATTATGCACCTAGATTTCATACCCTTTTAAAAAAAACAGAAGCACTGATTCAAAGCCAAAATGGCGTTTTTAATGAAGACCAGCTTATCCTTGGTGAGGGCGTATCGATTCAAGAAGTTGTTAAAGAATCAACAAACTATCACACACAAGCTGTTCAAAAAATATTGGATTACTTTCCTGCAGATAGAACAAAACCTTGGGTCATTGGCTATCACGGCCAAACATTTTACCATCAAGTGGCACAAAAAAAAACGGTTATATTAGGCTTACCACAAACCCTTGCAACAAATTTTCAGATACCAACAGTGTTTGACTTTAGAAAAAATGATATTTCTTATGGGGGAGAAGGCGCACCCTTTGCGCCCTTATATCACTATGCTTTATGCACGAACAACAAGCTAACGCCAGCTGCTATCATTAATTGTGGGGGTATTTCAAATATTAGCTTCATACCCAATGATGATATAAATAAGATCCAAGCTTTTGATATAGGCCCCGGAAACACACTAATAGATCGCCTTGTGCGCTTGAAAACTAATGGATCTATGATGATGGATGTAGACGGTTTATTTGGAAAACAGGGAAAGTGCCAGAAAAACCTAATACAAACACTTATAGATAAAACCTGCATTAAAAATCTCTTCTATGAAAGACGTGGCCCCAAATCACTAGATGTGCACGATTTTCAATTACCACAAGAAATTTTAAATTTATCAATTGAGGATGCTTGTGCAACACTAGCTGATTTTACAAGTTACCTGATTGTGCAAAGTATTGCTCCTTTACAACTTAATAATATAGTTCTATCTGGTGGGGGATGGAAAAACCCCCTGATTTTAGAGGGTCTGCACTACCACATAAAAAAAACACTTCCAAAAAAAGAAATCCGAATCGATTATGCCGACTCTTTTGGCTTTAGGTCACAAAGTATGGAGGCAGAGCTTTTTGCTTATTTAGCTGTTCGCTCTTTAAAAAAAATGCCTTTAAGCTTGCCAAATACAACAAATGTTCCCTACCCATTAACAGGTGGCGTGGTATTTCAATCATCGTTTTGATCATTTTAAACTACGATATTTGCTCGTAAATAACCGCTAAAAACCTCACTATCTACTATTCCTCACTTTTTGGATACTTTGACTGTCTGATGGGCCTCCGCAAGTTCCAAAAAAATCCAAGCCACCGCCGCCGCAAAGGCTGTGTTGCATGAAATTATTCATTTTATAGGTTTTTTTTGCAGATATTTTCTTTTGTTACACTATTATAACCTATGTTCACTATCATTCCTACCCAACTGTAACTATCAGAGAGGCTAAAAACCTTGAAACAATGTTAACTTATCCCTATATTAGGTATCAGGTAATCAAATAAAAAAGTATACATTACTCTGATATACTTTTTTAAATAATGTTAACAAAGGAAATTATTATGAGATCTATTTCTAAAATCACTTGCATGGTAACGGTTTTAATAAAAATGACAAACATTATGACTGGGTCAGATTCACAGAGTGAAAGAAATTTTCAACAACCAAAAACCGCAATATTTCTGCTTGAATATGGGGTATCTGATGAAGAACGTCAGAATCTCGATAAAGTAAAGAAGTTGGTAGCAAAGTTACCCGATAATTATAAACGGTCGCGACAATCTTACTTGTACATAGCAGAAGAAGATGCATTTAGAAACGGACATTTAAAAATAGTAGAATATCTTTTAAGTGATGCCGTTCCAGGCAATGCAAAGCCAACACGAAAGAGTGTTGAACAGGCTTTTATGTCTGCACTGAGGGATGAGAATCAAAGTATAACCGCCTATCTTTTAAGTGATGCCGTTCCAGACTCTTTAAA
>PFNE01000003.1:9392-34591 GCA_002791835.1 Alphaproteobacteria bacterium CG_4_10_14_0_8_um_filter_37_21
GAAGCATTTATATCAGCACTCAGGGATAAGAATCAAAGTATAGCTGCCTATCTTTTAAGTGATGCAATTCCAGATGCTTTAAATCCAACACAAAAAGGTGTTGAAGAAGCATTTATCCAATATAGCTATGATCAAAGTATAGTAGAATATTTTTTAAGTAATGCAATTCCAGATTCTTTAAAGCCAACACAAAAAGGTGTTGACGAAGCATTTATCAAATCTTCCTATGATCTAAGTAGAATAACATATTTTTTGAGTGATGCCGTTCCTGATTCTTTAAAGCCAACACAAAATGCTGTTGAACAGGTTTTTATAAAAAATCGATATACTCAAAGCATAGTAGCCTATCTTTTGAGTGATGCCGTTCCAGATTCTTTAAAGCCAACACAAAAAGCAGTTAAAGAATATGTTGATAGCGCGCTATCAAAGGTAATCTGGGACGCCAATATAGATATACTCGCTTTTGTGCTAAGTGATAAAATCTCGGCAGATTTAAAGCCCGATGAGTGGTACATGGTAAATGCTCTCGGTTTTGCAGCACGTAACGGTCACAAAAATATGGTTGAATATATTTTAAGTGATGACGTTCAAAAGCAATATCCATTCTCCACAACCAGCATTTTAACCGTTTTCTCCACAACCAACATTTTAATCGTTCCTAAAAACCATAATCAAACTGATAACCCTGAACTTTTTCAACTCATAAGAGACCGTTTTCACATAAGTGAAATACCCGCCAAAAGAAATCAATTTTCTGCTAGAGACGCTCTATACTTAGCTAATAATGGAGAAGCGAAAAAAATAAGGGATGTCTTTGAAGAATTGCAAAGTAATGAAAGATCTGCACCTCTCCTTAGGGCTAACTTACCATCATTCGAAGACACCGAAGGTGCATTCGTACAAATATCACAGGAATTTACTAATGTCATTAGACAGATCCAAAACGTATCCTCTTTCAAACGAGAAAAGAATTTAGATTTTAGATTGGAAACGGCTATAAGGGCAATGAAGTTGTATCAGGGTGATGTTTCTGTTCAGCCCCACACACTATTTACCCGTGAAAAACACATAGAGTACAGTCAAGATGATATTAGTGTTAAACAGCTTATTGTGTTGGCGTATCGACTCTTAAAACCATCAATCATAACTTTTGTTAGATCAACATTAGTTACACAATTAAACAATCAGAATGATTGGATAAAATGGTCCACCCCTTTTGCAAATCGGTTCCCGTCAGTTGCAAACCAAGCGAGTGTTACACTGGGTTTGTCTGCTGATGAAGCGTCTGGAAATCATTTTATAAATCTTATCACGCAAAATATTTCTGACGCAGATTATGAAAAATCTAACATTGATGTTCAAACAATAAAAAGGATATTACCTATACATATGAAGTATCTCAAGCTTTATAAAGAACGCCTTATGCCCTTAATTGAGGCGTTATTTATGACACGGCGTGGTCATAATATAAATCTTCTTGCGAAAGAAATTAAAGATATGCCAGCCTGCCCAGAAGGCGCGTATTTAAATATTTTAAAAGCAATCACACAAAATCCAGATATTATAGATATAGCAGGATCTTTTCTGGAAGGGGTTGAGATTATACAATGCGGTTCATAAAGGCTTTGTTTGGCAGGGTATTTCTTCAGCAAAGTTTAGATAAATTGATGAAATTTTCACGGAATTGGGCTTACCAACGGCATTCCATTGGTTGAAGATATTCCCGATTATTGCGCCTTCATTTTCCTTTTATTCAATTTTTTGTGTCAACTGGTTGCGGTTCATATTATTGATGAGAAACAGTTTTAAGCAGCTATCTAGACAAATATAATCAATATATTTTCATCCTAACTATCTTGAACTCTGCATAGATTCTCTGGCTTTCTGCAGCAAAATATATGGATTTTTTGTATTTACACCTGTAACACAATCTCAGTAAAGGTTACAGGCATTTTTCAAACTAGAAACCAGTAGGAGAAAAGCTAATATAGGGTTAAAATAAGTAAATAAGATGAATTTGGTTTATTTGAAAGAAAAGTCATTTTTTCTATTTGATACATAATTCATCATGCTTTGTGATACGGGTGACCAATCATGATTTGCTGGGCTCTGTACAGTTGCTCAATAAGCAATACACGTGCTAATAAATGCGGCCATGTCATGCGACCAAAAGATATTTTTTTATAACATTTATCTGAAATTTTTTTAGGGATACCTGTATCAATTCCAATAATAAAACCAATATGCGTGTGCTGTTCTAAAGAATGAGACACTAAAGATGAAAATTCAACAGAGTTGAGGTTTTCACCATTTTCATCTAACGCTATCCATAAAGCAGCACTCTGCATTGTTTTTTCCAAGACAGTTTCAGGGTTTACCATACTGGTTTTTAATTCAATTGTTTTAAGTGGCCACTTTATGCGTTTTTGATAGTTCTTAATAATAACTTCTTCTGGAGAACCTTTAATTTTGCCGCCAACAACCAAGGTAATACTTGCCACACGTTTTACACTGTTTCTGTTGTCGGAAATTCGATCAGATTGTCACCTTTGTGCCAAATTCTATCTAATTCATAAAATTCGCGCATATCGGGAATAAATAAATGAATCACAATATCTTCTGCAAACAGCAGTACCCATTCAGATGCGCTTGTGCCTTCAACATGGGGAAATATAGACTTTTCTTTGAAATATTTTTCAATATATTGGTATAGCGCATAAACTTGCCGTGTTGAAGCGCCTGTTGCAATCACTAAATATGATGCAAAAGCAGATTTCTTCGTTAGATCAAGAACTTTAATATCTTGTGCTTTCTTACCATGCAATATTTCTACAACGTCTGCTAAGATTTTTAGCAAATCATTATTAGTGTGAATACTTGTTTTTTGTTCCGTCATAAAATGGCTATAGTAAAAAATTATACTTGTCACAAGATACCAGAAAACCACTTATTTGTGAAGAAAATTAAAATAAGCCATACAGACTCTTTAAGAAAGATAGTATTTAAGCTACCCTAACTTATAATGTTTGCCACTTAAATGCATATTAATATACATGTCACGATACTTTTTTTTAATTACGATATTTTGTTTATTTGCTGCCATTTTTTTTGCATCATTTCAAAAAGATGAAAACGATACGCAACCAAATATTATAACCACATTTTCTATTTTGGAAGATATAACAAAAAATATTATCGGTGACCATGCTGAAATTCATATTAAAAGCATTGTGCCTTTATACACAGACCCGCATACTTACCAGCCAAAACCTAAAGATGCAAAAATACTTAACAAGGCTGACATTGTTATTGTTAATGGTTGGGGTTTTGAGGGGTGGTTAGATAAATTTATTGTCGCTAGTAAATTTAAAGGAACGCTGATCACAGCAACAAATAACCTAGCATCAAGACAAGAGCAAATAAACGGCAAAAACATAATCGACCCGCATGCATGGCACAGTATTCCCCATGTAATTGGTTATGTCAAAAATATTACAAAACTATTAAGTGAATACTACCCAAATTCGTCAAAGCAATTTGAAAGCAACGCACAAAACTATATAAAAAAGTTGCACAAATTAGATAGAGAGCTGATACAACTTTTTGCGTCAATTCCAAAAGAACAACGATACGTTGTAACAACACATGATGCGTTTTGGTACTTTGGTAAGCATTATGGTCTTAAATTCTTATCGCCAATTGGCACAGATACCGACCAAGAACCCTCAGCCAAAGACATCAAGACACTGATTAACTTTATTAAAAAAAATAGTGTCCGTGCTATTTTTATAGAGAATTTATCAAATACAAGACAAATCCAAAAAATATCACAAGAAACTGGTGTTGAAATATCGGGAACACTTTATGCTGACGGTTTGTCTGATGCAAAGCATAATGCTGCAACATATATTGATATGATGCGCTATAATGCCCACTTAATTTACAATAAGCTTACACCCTCAACGCCAGAATCCAACCCATCAAACACAAACAACGATTAAGCATCCACCTTTATGCAAAACATTTACCCAAACGTATTTCTTGTTTAGACTAAAACTATATCAAATTTTTAAAGTTAGACAGTATGGCACATAATATTACATTTATTAAAGGGGATGGCATTGGTGAAGAGGTAACAGGCGCCACCAAAAAAATTATCGATGCAACGGGTGTAAAAATAAATTGGGAAGAATCACTGGCAGGTGCAAAAGCCTTTAAGAAAGGCATTGAAACAGGCGTACCACAAGAAACGATTGATTCAATTATGCGCAACAAAGTGGTTTTAAAAGGGCCCCTTGAAACCCCTGTTGGTTTTGGTCAAAAATCAGCAAATGTAACGCTTCGTAAAATGTTTGAAACTTTTGGTAATATTCGCCCAGTTAAAGAATTTCCTGGTGTGATTACCCCTTTTTCTGGGCGCGGCGTCGACATTGTTATTGTCCGCGAGAATGTTGAAGATTTATATGCTGGCATTGAATATATGCAAACACCCGGTGTTGCGCAGTGTCTGAAACTCATATCACGAAAGGGTTGTGAAAAAATTGTTCGGTTAGCCTTTGAATTTGCCCGCTCTTCAGGCAGAAAATCTGTTGCTTGCGCTACCAAAGCAAACATTATGAAATTATCTGAAGGTCTTGTTAAACGTACTTTTGAAGAAATTGCCACAGATTATCCAGATATTAACAGCTCTCATGTGATCATTGATAACTGCGCGCACCTAATGGTTAAATTCCCTGAAGAATTTGATGTGATTGTAACAACAAATATGAACGGCGATATTTTAAGCGATTTAGGATCTGGCCTAATTGGTGGCCTTGGTTTTGCACCAGGTGCTAATATTGGTGAAGAATATTCTATTTTTGAAGCAGTACATGGTTCGGCACCAAAATATGCAGGAATGAATCAAATAAACCCAACTGCAATGTTATTTTCTGGTGTTATGATGCTGCGACATCTTGGCGAATTTAAAGCTGCGGATGCTATTGAAAATGCTGTTTTTGTCACACTGGGCCGTGATAAATATTTCACACGAGATGTGAAGGGAGATGCAGGCTCTGTCAGCACAACAGTATATACAGATAAAATTATTTCTAATTTAGGTGAAAAATTTGAGGATTATGAATCCCATGAATATAGACCTATTAAGATCTACCCAGTTTCAAAGGCCCCTGACCTTGTAAAACCAAAAACGCGTCGCGTTGATGGTATAGATATTTTCATTGAAACAACACAAAAAGCAAAACATGTTGGCGCAAAACTAGATACCTTGTTAGCAGACACTGACATAAAACTTAAGTTAATTACGTGCCGCGGCGTTGTGGTGCATCCACTTGGTGAAAACACGATTATGCCAGATGTTGTTGATGCGCTTCAATGCCGTTTGGTACATACCCATGCCAAAACACATGTTGATGATGCTATGATTTTAAAAGTACTAGAGAAAATTCAATCTGAATTTTCTTGGGGGCATATTGAAAAACTGCACACCTTTGATGAAGTAACTGCCTATTCAAAATCACACGGAGAAGAATAAGTTACAGAAAAAAAGGGCCGCCGCTTTCAGGGGATTGTGGGTTATATATTATACATAAAAAATACATGCGTATTGAATCGCTGAAAATGTTACGTGCAACAAAAAAATATACAGCCAAGCCTATATCAATGATACATACGCCTCATATTTTATAAATTAGTTAACGTTACCTACGTAAGCGATCCAAACCCACAATAGCAGCCGTCTCTGCCCTTAAAATTAAAGGGCCCAAAGAAATTGGCCTACATTCTTCACGAAGCAAAGAAACCTCCTCCTTAGAAAAACCACCTTCAGGGCCAATAATCACTGCATTTAAATTTTCATCTATAGGCGCCCCTTTACCCTGTAGTGCAAGTCGCTCATAAGCAAATGCAATATGCGTACCTTCTGTCTTATCTTGCATATATTGCTGTAAAGGCATTAAAGGTGCACATGTAGGAACACACATGCGCTCACACTGTTCAGATGCCTCTGTTGCAATACGCAAAATACGATCCCGATTAAGACGCTTCATGGCAGTATACTGTGTCAAAACAGGCTGAAAATGGGTTACCCCAAGCTCCGTCGCTTTTTCAATCATAAAGCTTAATCTATCTTGTTTTATTGGTGCAAATATAAGTGTTAAAGAAGGTAACTTTTTTTGCACAGAAATACAGGTAACAACAGATCCGCGGACACATTTTTTAGCAATCTCTGTTATCTGAAAACAAAACTCGCCATCGTTTCCATTAAATAGATTCACAGTATCTTGAACCTTACATCGCATAACATTTATCAAATAATGAGATTGCTCTGTGCTTAATGACACTGTTTGACCTATACTTAAAGGGCCCACAACAAATAGTCTGATCATAAAATTGTTTAATTGAGATATATTATGAATTCCACCCTACCTGATACTTCTAATAAAAATCAAATCATACAGTCAAAAAAATCTGCTTATGTTAATTTGTCACGCATACTGCACCCAACAGGTATCGTTCTATTATGGATTCCATGCCTTTGGGCACTAGCCTTACAGCATAGCGATACTTACACATTTTTATATCAAGCTTTTTTATATCTACTGGGGGCAACGTCCCTTAGAACAGTTGGATGCATTATTAATGATATTGCAGATAAAAAATTTGACGCACAGGTAAGGCGTACACAAAATCGCCCTTTAGCATCTGGTACGTTATCCACAAAAGAAGCGCTTGTTTTTGCACTCATATGTCTAATCCCTGGATTATTTATATTTTTAAAGCTGCCCACACATAATAAGCTTATAGCTCTTCTCGGTTTTTTGGGCGCTTTTATATACCCGTTATGCAAGCGTTTTACAAATTGGCCACAACTGATGCTTGGTCTTATTTTTAATATAGGCATATGGGTTGTTGGCTATGGCACAACCCCCGTTACTAATCTTATCATCCTTCACAGTGCGGGCATACTGTGGACACTGGCGTACGACACTGTTTATGCTTTTCAAGATTTAGAAGATGACTTAATCGCGGGCCTAAAATCTACAGCTGTACGCTTTAAAAACACCCCTAAATTGTCTATCACACTATTTTATAGCGGCATGTTATTAACGTTATGCGCCTTAGGGTTTATCAACAATACGACGATCCCCTATTATATGTCGCTGGCACTACTTTCAGTCTATATTGGTATATATATCTACCTTTGGGATCGTCACAACACAACACAATGCCTACAATTTTTCAAAGACAACCAAATTATTGGCATGTCAGTTTTATTTATACTCCTACTTTTAAATTTTTAAGGATACCATGAAAGCACCCTTTAACAGTCTTTGGTCATTTATAAAAAATCACTCTTTATCATCTTTGACGATCAAAAACATCGCCTTATTTATTAAAAGTGATTTGGATCACTTTCAAGATGATGCCCTTTTTTTTGACACACACTTACAACTGAACGATGCAGACTTGTTTCGCTTATTTTTTTCAGAACTTGAGGATGCCTTAAAAAATATTCAAATTGATACAGAACTTTCTTTGCAAGACCAATTATTTGATTTTTTGATGAATGCAGCTGACAGCTATCAAGACAGAAAAAAAATAATTCGAAAGTTAGAAAACGAGGTACTATCATCGCCAAAACATTTAAAAGATTTTATTTTCTATGGTCGCCGATTAAGTAACAAAATATTTACACGCTTTACAATTGACAACGTGCAGATTCCCTTGAAAGAGATACCTTTTATTTCTGACTTTATCCCAAATTATAGTGCCCCTATCCCAAAAGCACTTCACGCGGAAACCTTTTCCCTTTTACTGCTTTATTTTATCAAATCTTGGCTTCAAGATGATTCTGAATTTAGCGACAAAACCATGAGTGATTTTAATCAAGCGCTCACACTCATCAAAATGAATACAAATTAAATTAAACCAAGACGCACCTTAACAAAATCTAAAAAAGTAGATAGCATTGTAGTAGTAAATTCTTCTGTTCGTTTTTCTCTCATGCATAAAATCAATAACCTTATTCAAGATAAAGACGCCGATCTTGTAAACTTTCGTTTTATCGATACGCTAGGCCAATGGCACGATATAACCTACCATGCAAGCCTTGTCGATGAAGACATGATCCAAAATGGCTTCATGTTTGACGGTTCTTCCCTTCCTGGATGGCGTTCTATTGAAAACTCTGACATGATTTTATTGCCCGATACAAATACAGCACAAATTGATGTATTTCGGGACCTTCATACGATTAACGTTATTTGTTCTGTCATGGATCCAGAAACCAATAAACTTTATGCACGTGACCCACGTTCCACAGCCATTCGTGCAGAGCATTATTTAAAAAAAACCGGCATTGCCGATGAAGTTAAATTTGGCCCAGAACCAGAATTTTTCATTTTTGAGAACACACAATTTTCAACCAATACAGAACATAGCTTTTTCAAAATAACCAGCAATGAAACACCTAATAATGGGCACCTTAAAAATTTTAACAACAGCTTTGGCCACGAACCACGAAACAAGCAAGCTTATTGTTCAACAGCGCCACGCGATATGAATGCAGATATGCGTTCTAACATGCTGCTTGCTATTCAAGAATCAGGTGTAACCGTTGAAAAGCATCATCACGAAGTTGCACACTCCCAGCATGAACTGGGCATAAAATATGCATCATGCGTACAATCTGCTGATAACGTTTGCATTTATAAACATGTTGTTAAAGAAGTCGCTTTATCGTATGAAAAAACAGCAACTTTTATGCCAAAACCGTTGGGTGACGATAATGGTTCAGGTATGCATGTGCATCAATCCTTATTCCTAAAGGGTAAAAACCTATTTACAGGTGATGAGTATGCAGGTCTCTCTCAAATTGCGCTCTATTATATTGGTGGCATTTTAAAGCACGGAAAAGCATTAAATGCCTTTACAAATCCAACGATTAACAGCTACCGCCGTTTAACACCAGGCTTTGAAGCCCCTACCCTTGCGGTTTATTCAGCCAGAAACAGATCTGCAGCCTGCAGAATTCCACATACGACCTCACCAAAGGCGCGCCGTATTGAAGCACGTTTTCCAGACCCTGCAGCAAACCCTTACCTTGCTTTTTCTGCCATGCTAATGGCTGGACTTGATGGCATTAAAAATCAAATTCATCCAGGACCACACTGGGAAGGCAACCTGTACGACTTGTCTCAAAACGAAATAGATAAACTGCCCTCCCTTGCAACATCTTTAGATGATGCCTTGTCTGCTTTAGATCAAGATCGCGATTTTCTAACAGAAGGTGGCGTCTTTACATCAGATCAAATCGATGCTTATATTCAATTGAAAAAAGAAGAAATTAATGCCTTTAATAAAGTCGTCACACCTGGTGATTTTAAACTTTATTATTCGTGTTAATAAAAAAATTAAGACTTTCTTTATTATTTTCAGTATAATATGAATTAAAGGTGCTGAACTATGCGTAGCGGTTTTTTCCCTTGGCCCTACTTTTTGATTCGGAAGCTGTCCCTGATAAAACCGTGGTTTTGTTATTATGGCCTCCCCCTAGACATTGTGTGCCTAGAGGATCTTTACCCGGTACGGTAGAACAGCATCTTTACCTTTCGTAAAAAATACTTAATAGATAAAAATTAGGGCAGTCAAAAAAACATACCCCCCTATATTTAAGGTTTAAAAATGGATATTTTGTTCATAAGATAAACTTTTAACAGCTTTTTTCAATTTATCAAATGCCAGTACTTCTAGTTGCCGCACACGTTCACGCGATAGTCCTAATTCTTGGGCAATATCTTCTAGTGTTTTTGGCTTATCTTTTAAGCGGCGCTCTGCAATAATATATTTCTCACGATCACTCAATTTTAAAAGCGCCTCTTCAAATAATTCGTTCTTACGGGTGTACTCATCTTTTTCTAAAATAAGGGTTTCATGGGATTCAGAATCGTCACTCACCCACTCTATCCATTCAGATTCAGATTCAGATGCACTGCTCATCGGTGCATTTAAAGAAGAATCCTTACCTGCAAAGCGATTGTGCATATCAACAACTTCTTCGGGTTTAACTTCTAATTTATCAGCAATAGTTTGAATTTTTTCATTCGTTAAATAAGATGAATTGTCTTCCGCATCTAGGGTGCGCTTTAATTTACGCAAACTAAAAAATAATTTTCGCTGCGCGCTGGTTGTGCCCATTTTAACCAAAGACCAACTTTTTAAAACATATTCTTGCATACTGGCGCGAATCCACCAGGTTGAATAGGTTGAAAATTTCACACCTTTTTCAGGGTCAAAATTTTTAGTGGCCTGTAAAATGCCCACATTACCTTCTGCAACCAACTCTGAAATTGGCAAACCATAACCTCTATACCCTTGCGCTACTTTCATGACCAAACGTAAATGACTACTCACTAAACGATCTAAAGCTTTTTTACTTTGTTTTTCACGCCAATCTTTAGCACATATATATTCTTCCTCACTACTTAAAATGGGAATATCCATCACGGTGCGCGCGTAACGCTTACATATTTCCTCTGCCGATTGATTCATAAAAAAAGCATTAATCATAAGTATTATATCTTTAATTATACATAGAGAGTATGAATAAAGTATGAATATTGCTTAATTTCAAGCGGTTGGGGGTTAGAATAATATCAACAATCCGCACTTAGAAAAGATGACTTCTATATATTTATACAATTTTTGTGACAATATCTATAAAAGTGTCTGCAGAAAACAACTTAACCCCCAAGCTGGCGTCCATGAAAAACATTTTGTAACAATAACTTATTTTTAATTTTTCTCTCAATCGCATATAATATTCATGTAATTCAATATTTCCAACTATATATATGCAAACCACACACGCTAACATTCATCCAACTGCAATTATTGAAGACGGTGCTCAAATTGGACAAAACGTTATTATTGGGCCTTATTGCACTGTCGGAAACCGGGTAGTATTAAAAAATAATGTTACCTTAAAAAGCCATGTGTGTGTTGCTGGCGATACAGTAATAGGTGAAGGCACTCAAGTGTACCCATTTGCATCCCTTGGTCAGGCACCGCAAGATTTAAAATTTGGCGGGGAACATTCACGAACACGTATTGGGAAAAATTGCACCATTCGTGAGTACGTAACGATACAAGCTGGCACTGTAGGTGACCGCATGGAAACAACAGTTCACGACAATGTTCTGGCTATGGTTGGCACACATATTGCCCATGATTGTGTTGTTGGCAACCATGTTGTCTTGGCAAATTATGTTAATCTTGCAGGGCACGTTCACGTAGGAAACCATACAGTTATTGGGGGCATGTCTGCTATACAGCAATTTGTACGCATTGGCGAACACGCCATGATTGGCGGCATGTCTGGCGTTGATAAAAATGTCATACCTTATGGCCTTGTCATGGGTGAACGGGCACATTTAAATGGATTAAACCTAATCGGTATTCGCCGTCTTGGTGTACCAACAGCAAAAACACGTGTTTTAATGAAAGCCTATGACGCTTTATTTAAAAACAAAACGCAAAATTTTAAAAGCAATATTGAAAATTTACAAGATAGTGCCGATGACAACGAACTAATCGTTAATTTGAAAAAATTTTTATCATTAGAATCCTCTCGCCCGTATTGTACACCAAAATAAATAAACCAAATGACGACGCTCCCACCTGCTGAACAATAAAATTGTATCTGTTACGATCTGTTCACAAAATAATAGGTGAAAACTAACTTCATTCACAAAAAATAACATCTATAGGGAATAATCATTATGCTTAAATATTTGTTCATTATCTTATTTTTGACAAGGGGATCTACCTTTTTTGCTGCGGCAGAAATGAATACCACTGTAGATATCCAATCATTACCGACAGTCACACTTATGGACTCATGCAAAGTTTCTGAGGACTTAAACATTTCTTATGTCATGTTTCAAAACAATATAATTGGCACTGTATCTACCCCCCAATTACCAAAAAATTTACAAATAGGAAGATCTTTTAAAATATCTTATACAACTTATACTAAACAAATTAGTCCAATCACAAATCAAATTGGATATATTTTAGAAAACGTCAAAGCATATACAGACCCTGTACTGATGCAGCAACTTCCTATAAAGATAATGCATTCAGCAAGTACGATAACCAACTTATTAACGCAAGATGCTACAAAAAATGTATGGGTACTGGACCTAGATGATTGCATATTACAAAACAGACTGTCTGAAAATGTATCAGCAACAGTATTAGGCTTTTCTATAGAAAACAGTTTTGAGCGCGAAGAAAACAAGCCTGCCGGAGTGTTTTTTATAACCAAAAGAGACAAGTCTGGATATGGCGTTCTAGATAGGACCATGAGCGAACTAGAAAGGCTATTTCCCAAACTATATACATTTTCTATGAGCAGGGATAACCTTCTATCTACTGCCACAAACAATCCAGATTTTAAAAAACAGTATGAAACTTCGTATGGACCGCTTATTATTATGGGCGACGGAACAGATAGACCTAGCAAGGGAGAAACTTTACGAGCCTTGCTTCAAACAATAAATGAAAATAGCTTACAAAATCTGAATTTTATATGTGTTGATGATCATATGAACAATTGTACTGCCTACGCTAATCTGGTCAAACAACCGACAAACATTACACCTGTTTTATATTTCTACCCTGCTGAAAACTTACGATTTATACAAACATCACCAAATTGACAAGAAAATTGTTCAAACGTTAACTGACCTTCTGAATAAAACCCGGTAGAAAAGACTACTCTTTCCTGTAGCCCTTCAAAAATTCTTTTACATGCAAAGGCTTTTTCCCTTCCGTTTGCAACGTATTAACCTTTAACATACCCTGACCACATTGAATGTATATTGCATGGTCTTGAACAACATATTCCCCAATTAAAAGAGAGCATTTTAGGTTTTTACACGGTTGTACGCTTAAAAGCTTTATTGGAACAGAGGTTTTTTTATACCATACACTTACCTGTGGCGTCATGCCACGTATCATACAATCTAGTTCTTTAGCCGATTTTGAAAAATCTAATTGCCCCTCACTTTTTAATAGTTTTTCTGCATAAGTAACACCAATATCTGGTTGTTTTTTAGGTCGAATATGGCCTAACTGCAATCCACTTAAAGTTGAAAGTATGAGCTTTTCTGAAACCTTTCCTAGTTCATCATGCAAAGATTGGGCTGTTGCTGTGTCTGAAATCAGAAGTTCAGCAGTTTCTAGCATATCGCCTGTATCTAGACCTTCATCCATATACATAGTCGTTAGGCCTGTTTTACGGTCACCTGCCATAATAGCGCGCTGAATAGGCGCCGCCCCCCGCCACCTTGGCAATAAGGATCCATGAATATTAATGCACCCCATGTGCGGTAAATCTAAAATTTGTTTAGGCAACAGCATGCCATAAGCGACAACAACAATAATATCTGCATGAAAATTTTTTGCAATATCAAGCGCTTCTTCTGTTTTTAAAGACTTGGGTGTTAAAACAGGAATATCGTGTTCCTCTCCCCAAATATGTGTAGGGTTTTTTTGTACATTGTGCCCACGACCTTTTTGCTTAGGTGGCTGACAATAAATCGCTTTAATATTGTGGCCCGCATCATACAATGCTTTTAAAGGCGACAGGGCAAATACGGGGGTTCCCATAAAAATAATGTTTAAAGGCTTCATCATAAAGAATTAATGTGTACTGTATTATATACGATACAACATCATCGCATTAAAAATAAAATCATTAGTTTGATTGAACTTCATTATTTGTAAAAGTATGTTTGTATTTTCTTAATAAATCATCAAGATTAAACCTAAGTGATTCTGTGTGCTTTATCATAAGCTCAATAAATTCAGCAAGTTCAGGATACTTTGGCCCAATCACAATATTGATAGGGTCTAGGGCATCTTTTAAAACAATCATCTGATAACGAAGATTTAATTGAGGGTCTTTAATAAGGCGTTTGCGAATACCTTGATCATCTTCAAAAAAGGCAAAGCATTTACCAGATTTGACACTTGGCAATAAATCTTTAGAGGATTTTACAAAAACAAGTCTTGCATATGGCAACACCTTGCTTGCTACTTCGGCGTAGGAGGAACCTTCTATAACACATAAAGTGCGGTTATTTTTTTTAGAAAACATATTGCTTAATGTGGGGTTTTCTCCAGAATGGGCTATGAAAAGCTGACTGACAAGCAAAGCCATTCTAACATTAATATATGGGGTTTTTGTATAATATACTTTTCTAGATCGTTGCGTCGTATAACTTAACATCGACACGCCAATATCAGCCTCTCCACGGCTTACAATGTCAATAACGTCATTAAAAGTCTTTGGTTTGCGCGTCACTTCAACTTCAATATCAGGGTGAATATTTTTAGCAATTGATGTTGCTATATCAACATCAACACCTTTTGTCTCACCATCATCATCACGGTAAAAAAATGGTGGGGTATCCTCTGCATAGATTGCAACAACAAGTTTTTTCTTCTTAATAAAGTGCTGCATATTTGGGAACAAGACACCAGGGTCTGCAGCAGGCGTATTCTTTTTTTCAACTTCTGCACAAGCAATGTGTACAAGTAAAAAAAGATAGAATAAAACATTTTTTACCCCCTTCATGAAGCAACCCCTTCTGTTGCTTGAATTTCTTCTTCATCTTCTTCTGTGTTATTGCCCGAACTATCTGCACCTTCTTCTGCCTCTTTTTTCAATGCCAGTTTTTCTTGTCTTTCACGCAAAGGCTTCAGGTGATGTTTATACTGATCGAAGCTAGTGTGCAATTCAAATTGAAGAGAAGTTGTATTGCGAACAAGATCATCAATAAAGGATGATAAATTTGGATATTTAGGATTTGTTACAATATACGCAGGTGTTTCAACTTTATCTAAAACCACGGCTTCATAGTATGTTTTTAGGAAAGGGTCTTCTGTAAATTTCTTCTCCACATCATAATCATCCAGAAAAAGTGCGTCACACTTACCCTCAACAAACTTCCTGTCGCGTATTTTTTCATTTTTTGATGCGACAATAATAGCCCCAGGGAATAATTCATTTACAGTATAGGTATTAGAAGACCTGGAAATTGTACAAATTTTGCGCTTATTTTTAGCTTTGAAGAATTGACCTGCATCAAACTTATCTTTTTTTTGAGATCTTTCTTTCTTATGCAGCAAAAGCGCTGGGTGTAAAGTAATATAAGATTCATCACCATATAATACCTGTAAGGAACGTGATGGTGTATAGTTTATTTTTGAAATACCAAGATGTGCTCTTCCAGCACTGACTTGTTTAATAATATCATCATACGTTTTTGCTGTTCGAATAATTTTTAACTTCACATTAGGCCCAAGCGCACGTGCTATAGAATTAATAAGTTGCCTATCAATACCTAAAAAACCTGCGTCTTTATCATAAAAAAAGAAAGGGAAAATATCATCCTGTAATAAAGAAACTGTGAGTACGCCATTTTTTAAAATTTTTTGAATATCTGGAAATGCAACAAACTTTTTTTTCTTAACTAAAGCTTCTTTTGTCATTAACATTTTAAAGGCTGAATCTTTAGCCATCGCATGGCTAGAAGCTCTATTGGGAGCAGTTCCACCATGTACAAAACACACAAGAAAAAAAAAGCAAAATCCTAACCGATATATAGATCGAACCAACTGTACCATTACCATAACTCCATTTATAAAACTGCGATCACCTTACACTAAGGTTAGTACAGGATTTTCAATATATTTTTTAAAGCTTTTCAAAAATTGTGCCCCCAAAGCACCATCAACACTTCTGTGGTCTACAGAAAGTGTCACGGTCATTATTGTTGCAATTTCAGGCTTATCATTTCTAACAATCATACGTTTTTCTCCTGCACCAACAGCTAAGATACAGCCTTGTGGGGGATTAACAATTGCAGAAAATTCCTTTACACCGTACATTCCAAGGTTAGATATGGTAAAGCTGCCGCCTTCATATTCACTTGGCTGTAGTTTACCCGCGCGTGCTTTTTCAGCTAAAACCTTAACGGATGTTGCAATTTGCGATAATTGCATATTTTCTGTATTAAACAAAATAGGCGTCACAAGCCCCCCGTCAATTGCAACCGCAACGGAAATATCTACATTTTTATGCTGTCTAATATATGTATCATGCCAGGTCACATTTGTTTCTGGAACATCTTGAAGGACTTTAGAACACGCTTTAATCACCATATCATTAACAGAAATTTTAATACCGCCTTCAGCATTAATTTGTGCGCGTAATGAAAGCAAGGCATCTAATTCACAATCTACAGTTAGGTAAAAATGTGGTACCGTATTTTTTGATTCAGTTAAACGCTTTGCAACTGTCTTGCGCATTAAAGATACTTTTTTATCCTCATACACTGCTTGTGATGCAGCTTCTTGAAAAACAGGCACCTGTTTTGGGACTGAAGTTATATGTTGAACGTCAGTCTTTACAATACGGCCGTGCGGCCCACTGCCTAACACACTATCCAATGAAATATTATTATTGCGCGCGATACGCTTGGCAAGGGGTGTTGCAAAAATTCGGTCGCCAACAAGCCCTGGCGTGATCATATTCATTGAGACTGGATTTTCTTCTTTTTTCTGAGCAACAGTAAAATCTAATTTCGGCGCTTCAGTAACATCTACTTTCGGTGCTTCAGTGACGTCTACTTTTGGCGTTTCAGTAACATTTACTTGTGGCGTTTCAGTAACATCTACTTTCGGCACTTCAGAAACATCAGAAATAATTGATGAATCTTCACCATCTTCTAATAACACAGCAATCAAACTGTTCACTTTAACACCTTCAGAACCCTCTGGGATAAAAATTTTACCCAAAACGCCTTCATCAACAGCTTCTACTTCCATGGTAGCCTTATCAGTTTCAATCTCACACATGATATCACCGGCATTAATTTGATCACCTTCCTTCTTTAGCCATTTAACTAAGTTTCCTTCAGTCATCGTTGGGCTTAAGGCAGGCATCAATACTTGAATAGTCATAATTTTTTAATTTGCGATCTATACACAAATTATAGCCTGAATTTATCATAAAATCTATACGGAGAAAAAATCTGCATAAATATTTACTCACCCATCATATTAAAACTGTAAAAATCAAAAAATAACCGCATAAATTTTATTGAAACTATTTTGAAAAAATCCATTTTCTGCTTTTATCTGAACATCCGTATTACCATTAACTAGCTGCTTATCTGCAGAACCAGACCACCCAAAAGCCATAACATTTCTGCCCATTTCAGGGTCATAATCAGGCGTTTCCAAAGCCCCTACCCACCTTGCTTCACGGTATTTATTATCATACATAATGGGAATAAAACAGTATAAATGCATTAAGTATCTGTCCATTGCATGACATGCGGCAATATGTGTTTCTGGTGTTGCTGCCGTTGCCACATCATAAGCAAGGTCTTCCAATATCTCATCAGATAAACCAATATAATTACTTGAACCTTTTATGTTTGCAAATTTAGCCCCGTAATAATAGGTTTGCTCAACACCCGGAGACATGCCATTGTAAATAGCATGAATAATGATGTCAAAGTCAGATTCCAAAATACGATTTTCGTACTGAACAGTGTCAACTCGTAGAATAAAAAGCTGTATACCCAGCAGTTTTAAATTTTGTGCATAAGATAAGGCTATTTTTTCTAATTTTTCATCTTTTACCATCAGGGAAAATTCTAGTGGCTTACCATCTTTTGCACAACGCACACCGTTTTTAACTTTGTATCCAGCCCCATCTAAAAGAATTGCGGCTTGTTTTATGTACGCCCTATGATCAGAGGGTGATTTTGTTTGGGGGGTAACATATGCACTGTTCGTAATGTCATGAAAACGATCACCAATACGATTTTTGTACTTTGTTAAAATTTCAAGTTCAGAACCCTCTGCTTTACCTTTATGCGCATATATTGTATTGGCAAACGTACTTTGTGGAATTTTCATATCCCCTTCATAAACGCGCCTATTCACAGTATCGGCGTCAAAGGCAAGACTAATGGCTTTTCGCAAACGAATATCTTGAAATATTGGACGACGCATATTGACAATAAAGTAGCGCGATAAAACACCACGTGTATGCTCTGCTTCAAATTTAACAACACGCCCATCTTTTGCTGCAGGAAAATCAAATCCACGTTTCCAATTTTGTGGATTTGTTTCAAAAAAGATGTCATAGGCACCAGCTTGAAACCCCTGAAATTGGGCTTGCGATGTCTTAAAATAATCCAAACGAATGCTATCAAAATTAAAAAAACCTTTTAAATAGTCTTTTGCCCAGTAATCATCGCGCCTTTCCATTTCTATAAAATGCCCATGCTCAAAACTTTTTATTTTATAGGGTCCTGTACCTTGTATGGGTTGATTACTTTGGGCACCAATATCTGTTTTTTCTAAATCTTTTTTAGGCAAAACAATACAATATGCAACAACCAATGGTCTTTCAGGGTCGTAAGTTCCATCATCTTTTTTTGAAAAATGAACTTTGATTGTTAAATCGTCTATCATATCAATGCGTTCAACTGGCCCGAAAGACATTTTATAACGCGGCTTCCCCTTATCGCGCAAATGCTCCATAGATGCTTTAACATCCTTTGCTTGAACTGCAGATCCATCTGCAAATTTTGCTTTTGGGTTAATTTTAAAAGTAATGGAAGAACTATCTGGTGCAATGTGCGCTGATTCTGCAAGCAATGGATATAGTGTAAAAGGCTCATCTGGCGCCCTAAACATCAGCATGTCATATTGTAAAATAAGCACTTCATCAGGCGTTGTACCGTGGATGCTAAAACGATTTAAAGAATCAAAAGTTCCTTGTGTCGCGAGACGTAATTTGCCACCTTTTGGCGCCTGTGTGTTGGCAAATGGAAAATCAGCATCGGGAAATTTATGTTTTGCTGTGCCATTTAAGCGAACGATTGCCTTTGTATTGCCTACATTTTTTGCGCACCATAGACAATTTAAGGTACTTAGAAAAGATAGCAGTATCAAAAATGTGCCCTGTAAAAACATAATAAACCCAAGAATATAAATATATATTCTTTATACAAGTACTATTCTTTACGGTCAAGAATAACCTTGTTAACATCTTTAACATAAGCCACATTAATTATGTTACCGTAAGCAATTTATATATCTATTTCTTCAAACCTTAAACAGCATGAAAACTGCAAAACTATTGACAATTTTTGGTGCTTTGTTAAGGATGTAGGGGTGCGTTACGCACGCTAAATAATTATAGTTTCTTGTTAAAAAAATGAGCGACTAAGCTTTTGAAGGGTGCCAAACACATGACTGATTCACAATTGCCTAAATGGGACTTATCAGACCTATATAAAAGTATTAAAGATCCAAAAATACAACAAGACATGGATCAGCTTAAAGCAATAGCGGCCTCTTTTACAGCTAAATATAAAAACCTATTTACTGGCACTGCATGGGTTGCGCAAGATTTATTTGAAGCCTTATCTGCTTTTGAGGAAATAAGTAGTTTATCTACAAAGCTTGCTGTTTATGCACGTTTGTTATCCTTTACGAATTTAGACAACGAAGATATTCAGCGTTTTTACCAACAAATTGTTGAATTTTTAACAACTTTAGAACAACAATTTACCTTTTTTACAATTGATCTTAACAGCATTAGTGAAAATCAGCTTGATAAGGCCATATCTGCATCATCAGACCTTGCTTTTTATAAGCCGTGGCTTCGCCGTTTGCGTGCCATGAAAGATTATCAATTAGATGAAAAATTAGAACAGCTTCTATCTGATAAGTCAATTACAAGCACACAAGTGTGGTCAAAGCTATTTGATGAAACACTGTCAAAACTGCGTTTTGATTATAACGGTAAAACTTTGGGTATTGCTGAAATTTCAGATTTACAATCAAATTTTGATAAAAGTATCAGAGCAGCTTCTGCAAAAAGCATAAGTGATACATTAAAAAAACAAGGTGATTTATTTGTAACCATCACAAATGTACTCGCCAAAGATTTAGAAATTAACAATCGCTGGCGCGGCTTTAAAGATGTTGCTGCAGCGCGTCATTTAAGTAACGATGTAGAAGCTGAGGTTGTACACAGCTTATTTACAACAGTGCAAAACAATTATGTAAGCCTAGCGCATCGCTTTTATAAACTAAAAGCAAAGTTGATGGGTGTTGAAAAATTAGACTACTGGGATAGAAATGCCCCCCTACCCTTTAATGAGGATAGCAAGTCATATTCATGGGAAGAATCGAAAAATATTGTTTTAGATGCATATGGAAGTTTTAGTGACCAAGCCAGAGGGCTTGTAAATCAATTTTTTGAAAACCCATGGATTGATGCCCCTGCTTCACCGTCAAAATATTCAGGTGCCTTTAATATGCCAACTTTTAAAGGACATCATCCCTATGTTTTGCTTAATTTCAAAGGAAAGCTACGCGATGTTTCAACTCTAGCCCACGAACTGGGGCATGGCATGCACAGCTTGCTTGCAGATGATAAAGGTACACTGATGGCAAATGCACCCTTAACTTTATGCGAAACAGCATCTGTTTTTGGTGAAATGCTAACGTTTCAAAGCCTTTTAAAACACTCAAACTCTCCACAAAAACGCGTACAAGCGCTTGAAGCTAAAATTTCAGACATGATCAATACGGTTGTTCGTCAAATTGCCTTTTATGATTTTGAACGCCGGGTACATGAAAGTCGTCGTTTAAATGGAGAGCTTAGCCGCCATGAGATTAATAAACATTGGTTGGATACACAAAAACAAGCACTTGGACCGTACGTAGAGGTGCCAGACGATGTGCAGGAATTTTGGATGACAATCCCACACTTTATTCATTCGTCGTTTTACGTATACGCTTATGCTTTTGGTGACTGTTTGGTAAATTCCCTTTATCAGATTTATAAAAATCAACCAAAAGATAATACAGGTGACTTTGAAGCCAAATATATGGCTATGTTAAGCGCTGGTGGTACAAAGCATCACAAAACGCTTTTAGAACCCTTTGGATTAGATGCCTCAAACCCCGATTTTTGGGAACAAGGCATGCAGCTTATTCACACATTTATAGATGATCTTGAAGAAGAAATGAAAAAATTATAAAAAGCCTTGCATGACATAACGCAATCCTATATAATTATTTTATACCGCGGGGTAGAGCAGCCCGGTAGCTCGTCAGGCTCATAACCTGAAGGTCGTTGGTTCAAATCCAGCCCCCGCAACCAAAATTTCATTTCTTTATATTAACCACACCAATCTTATAGGCCTTTTCTAATATTTTATAAGAAGGGACACATATTTGTTGCTTTATTTGGTGTTTAATGCCTCTGACAAAAACATCTAATTGATAATCGTACGTTGTTTTCTTGTTATTGGGCGTAATTGCATTGGCAATCTGTACAGCGTTAATTTCTAAAGACAGAAGATTTTCACCAGGGTTTTTTGTATTGTAAAAAGATGTTGGCGTAAAAATATGATTAATTGTGATACATCGCTTATGTGTGTAAATTTTTACCCAAGAATCAATTTTACTGTGATTCATACTTGTTTTAAATGAAAAATCTAAATTTTCATTATGTTGCATTTTAAATAGGTAATCAGCTTCAATATCAACACGTGATTCAGACTGCATTTTATTGGCGCTGGATAGAATCCAATGCGCTTTTGGGAACAGCCATGTCATAAAATGCGTTACATAACAGCCAAGATGAGCCGTTGCCCCACCATCTAAATAAGGGTTTAAACGTATGTCGTCCTTATCCTTTGGGTATGGAAAGCCTATAAAGGCCTCTACTCTTTTAATGAATTCTTTTAGGGGTTGCGTTGTATTTAAATATTTAGGCAACTTATTCATAAGATGAATTAAAGGCTCATAATACAAATAGTGCAGGCCATCCATTAAAAAAACTTTTTTACGGTACGCTATTCTTCTTAAAACGGCTAACTCTGCGGCCCTTAAAACAATAGGTTTTTCGCATAAAACATGTTTTCCGGCTCTAAGCGCGCGTTTAGCAAAATCAAAATGATAACTATTAGGAAGGGATATATAAACAGCATCCACAGAATCTGAAGATAAAAGATCATTGTAGTTAGAGAAAATATTTTCTATACCATATTCTTTGGCAACCTGCTGTGCCTTTTGTGGATTTTTAGAAGCTATAGCCGTTACTTTAATATCTGATCGCTTTTCACACGGTTTAAATATACCGAGTGTATTAATCCGTGCTGTGGAAAGTACCCCCACCCTAATAGTATTGCCCATAACTTTATAACCTTAAAAACAAATATTCGTCCTTTACCTGTGCATCCTATCAAGGATGGTAAAAAGAATCTAGCAGTTATGCAAAAAAATCATAGTTGTACACATCCATCGCTATCAATATTTTCTGCGCATTAACCATTTGTTAAATTGTACCATTTATTCTAAGGATAAGGTCATTTTCTTAAGGTCATTTTATGAATAAAAAAATCACACTTTATCTTCTGTCAGCATCACTGGTGACACTGTCGGAAGGGTACGCACTATTTGGATTTGGTGGCAAGGGCAAAAAAGACGACCCGAAAGCACAAGTCGAAAAAATGGTAAAAGAAGCTTTTCCATCAGCACCTTTTGGTTCTTGTACGAAAACAGATGGTGGCGTGAATTTTAAAATTGCACTCGATCATTATAAAAATCTTGGTAAAAAAGATAAAAACTTAGCAAAAAGCTTTGATGATGTTGTTAATAAAAAACTAGATAAATTAAAAGAATGTGCTAAGAAAAAAAATCCTAATTTCACAAAAGCATTGGCTGCATCTTGCGCAACGCATAAAAACATAATCCCCAAAGAATGGACAAGAAGCCAAGCGCTTTGCAGCATGGTTTCAGAAAAACAGGGCAGTGTTGAAGCAAAGAATGAAGCCATTAAATTAATGCAAGAAGACTATGGCAGTTCAAAATTTGCTTGTAGTAAAGGGTACGGTAAAATTAATTGGTCTGGTGCAACTACAAAGTTTAAAACCTTGGTCTCAGACAAAAAGAAAAAAGATGTATTTGATAATTACCAAGACATTACAGATAAGCATTTAACTGCACTTAGCAAATGTACAATAGAAAAAAATAAAAATTTTGCAGCAGTATTGCATGAGTCTTGCACAAAAGACGCCCCAAATAACCAGTGGAAAAATGCTGTTAAATTATGTGGTAAAGCTGCCAAAATAATGGAAGATAGAGGCACTGCCGCAGATGCCAGTAAACAGGCAAAAATTGATGATAAGTTGTTTCCTGGAATACTTGCAAAAGTTGGCTGTACAAAAGGTGTCGCAGCCCCGTTTGACCCAGCCGGCCTTGCCGACTACATGAAACGTCAAGCCGATATAATTGGTAAAAAAGGTGTTTCTGCAAAAGCAAAACAAGAAGCGACGAAAAATGCAAAACGTGTCCAGGCTTATGTAGACAGACTATCTAAATGTGCAGTTAAGGAAGGTGATGTAAACTTTAACAAGATTTTAGCAGAAAAATTTGCAGATTCAGGAAAAAACTGTAGACCTTCTGAAAGCATGAAAAAATTTGCAAAAAATCGTACATTAAAAAAACTGGTTTTCGGATTTTATGGAAAAAATGGTTTGTGCCAGGCAGTAAATGCAACCAAAAAAAATATTGGCAATTCTAATACTGTAGCTGAAGCTAAAAAAGCATTGGGGGTGCCGTCTAACCGTTTAGGATGGGTTGGTTTTCCAACCAAAGTTGTTGCAAAACTTGGGGAATCAGAAAATTTTAAACATTTAACAGAATGGTTTAAACTTGATAAAAAAAGTTTTGATCAGCATTTTGGCATTCTTTTAAAAGGTGTATCCATTGGTAAAAATGGCAAAGTTGCCAATCCAAAATCAGTTGCTTTACTATCTGAAGGCTGTAAAGAGGGTAAATTAGCTGCATTTGCTAAAAAGAATAAGATGGAAAGCGTTGTTGAGGTCTGTAAAGTTGCAGCTGAAGCCGGTACAGAGCATGGACGCCAAACAACTGTGGCAGATGCATTTAAAGTCTTAAAAGTACCATCTTCATTAATGGCGCCGGCTGCTTATAAAATTTGTAACGAAGCTATGACAGAAATGTGGAAAAATGACGATGCCATAACCGCCATTAAAACAATTCTTAAAAATGCTGATGCGCTTCCAAGATGGCAAAAACACATAGAAGGTATTTCTACCTGTATTAGCACTATCGACCCAAAAACAAGCGTTACAACAAACCCTATCATGACAAACTTCATCGTTGAAGCGGGTGATAAGTTGAAAAAAGATACGAACGAGAACTTAGTAACTTTAGTAAATTTCGCTAAAAAAGTTCAAGAACGTTACGAAAATCATCTTAAAGAAGTTGCTGGAGTAGAAGCTGCTGCTGACGAAGATTCAGAAGCAAATGCTATAGAGGAAGATGACATTGCTAATATGGACGATGTAGAAGAAGCGCCAGAAAGTTATGATGGAGAAGAGGTTGAAGAAGTAGTTGCTGATAATGAAAAAGATGCAGATGATGAATCACTTTCTGATGAAGAAGAACCTGGCCTAAGTGATACTGAGGATGAAGTCATTGCTGATGAAGAAGCAGTTCCTGAGGATGAGTTTGATGAAACTGCAACAGAAGCTGCGCCTTTTGAAGAAGAAGCAGATGTTGATGAGTTTGATGAAACTGCAACAGAAGCTGCTGATGTTGAAGCAGATGCTGATGATGAAGCAGTTTCTGATGATGAAGAACCTGGCCTAAATGATGCTGATGATGAAACAGAAGCTACTGTTGACGAAGATGACTTTGCTAATATGGAAGATGTAGCAGATGCGCCAGAAAGTTATGATGGAGAAGATGAAGAAGATGAAGAAGCTGCTGTTGAGGTAGATGAAGAAGCAGAGTGGTTGAGTTAAGATCGACACTATTTAAAAAAAACATACACCCTGCTAGAAATTTCTAGCAGGGTTTTTTAGACTTTAAATTGTTATTGTGTATATATTCTGCATAGTTCTTTCATATTGTCTGGATAAAAAATATTGCATCCTATAAAGAATTACTTGCGTGAGGATTCAAAATTCTGTATAAATATATACATGATGGAAGGGTGGCCGAGTGGTTAAAGGCATCAGACTGTAAATCTGACGACGTACGTCTACGCAGGTTCGAAT
>PFNE01000003.1:34617-46728 GCA_002791835.1 Alphaproteobacteria bacterium CG_4_10_14_0_8_um_filter_37_21
TTATATCTTTTTCTCACCAATACATTACGTAAGTACAAAAACATGACAAACGATGATGAATTGTGGAACGCTTTAAAAAGCACAATAAAACCCATCAAGAAGAAAAGTCGTGTTACCTCACAAAGTAAGCCTGTAAAGGTTCCCCACCCTTCAGAATCAACAATCTTAAGTCAGATCATTTTTCAGCAGTCATCTTACAAGCCCCATTTAAGTACCCAAAAAGAAGACACTTCTAATTTTAAAAAAAAACAGATCCAAGCACGCATAGATTTGCATGGCATGACGTGCGCGCAAGCAGAACAAAAATTGCAGCATTTTTTTGCAAAGGCGTCATGCTTAGGCAATAAAACAGTGTTAGTTATAACGGGCAAGGGTCAGGCACCTGAAGGTGGCGTTACATACAATGATGATTATGCCCTAGGCACACTGCGTAATTTTACCATGCAATGGTTTCATAGCAACCCCCAATGGGTTGTATCTTACGCACAAGCATCAAATAAAGAAGGTGGTCTTGGCGCCTTTTACGTTCATGTAAGGCGCCAAAAATAGTCAGTATACTGTCCTAGTCTAGGACACCTTATAAACTAGTGTTACTGCAATACGCACAATTTTATTGATAGAACTTGTGTCGTATTGGTCGAAAGATGAAGCGGTGTTTGGTGCCACAACTTGAAAAACCCCTTGTTGCGCATTCATTAGACTACCCACCCCACTTTTACTATTTTTTGCAAATTCAACTGCACGCAAATACGCATTGTCGGTCGCTTTTGCTAAAAGGTCAAGCTTCAGTTTTTCAAGTTTTTCATAAGGGTAATTATAACGGGCACCCTTAGAAATCATACTGTGACCTTGCCTGTTAAAATCATCAATTTTATCAGAAAATTCTTTAATTTTTGTAATATTTGTAGATTCTATTTCAACACGCTTTGATAAGTTATAGTATTCAATTTCATTTGTGTTAAACGAGGAATATTGGCGTGCTTCTTTCTTATAAGATTCGTGCCTACTTGTGTTACCCCACTCAATTGATGCTACATCAAAGCCATTAACATTAGCAAAAGAGCTGAATTCCTGCATCTGCTTGGCAAGTTCTTTGTAAGCTTCTTCAAGGCTTTTATGCCTAATATCTATGCGACCAGACCAACTAGCATTTTCTGATGTTATGTTTTGTTCTGCATAACCACGTACAGTAATTTTATTATTTTTTTCTGTGTATGACGTACTAACAATCCATGTGCTGACCACTAGACCTGCTGCTAAAGAAAGGCCAAGGCCTAGTTGTGATATAATTTTTGTGCATTTATCTTTCATATTAAACCTCTATTTCGTATTAATTCGCGGTAAGGTAACACCAGTTTGTTGCATGTATTTTCCTGCACGGTCTTTATAAGATGTTTCACATTCCTCGTCTGACTGGAAAAATAAGAACTGACAAACGCCTTCATTTGCATAAATTTTTGCAGGAAGTGGGGTGGTGTTAGAAAATTCTAGGGTGACGTGACCTTCCCATTCGGGTTCTAACGGCGTTACGTTAACAATAATACCACACCGTGCATAAGTAGATTTACCAAGGCACAAAACCAGTGTATCGCGTGGAATTTTAAAATATTCAACAGTACGGCCTAAAGCAAAACTGTTTGGCGGAATAATGCAAACATCGCTATTTCGTTCAACAAAGCTGTTTATGGTAAAGTTTTTTGGGTCAACAATTGCACTATCTACATTGGTAAAGATTTTAAATTCAGGTGCAACACGTGCATCGTAACCATAAGAAGAAAGCCCGTAAGAAACAATACCATCAGATTTTTGCGCCTCTACAAAAGGTGAAATCATTTGGTTTTCTAGTGATTGTTTACGAATCCAACGATCTGATTTTACAGTCATATATCCCTCTTAGCATAAGTATTAATAATCACCTTTAGAATGGGTACTTCTAAGCAAAAAGGCAAGACTAATATTTAACGCAAAAAAAAACGCCATACTTGAGTAGTATGACGTTTTATAAGCTGTCAACTTAAAGTGTTACGGTGTTACGAACTTGTAATATTTATATTACGTGCAAATTGTCCGGCTTGCACCGCTGTCGTAAGTGCTTCTGCTATTTTGGCCTCTTCTTCACCTATTTGAACATCTAATTGCACAAATACCTGATAATCAAGTGAGTCATCATCACCAAGTTTTGCTTGTTCAATAGATAACCTTTTGCAAGCAATTGCAGAAAGTGCCAAAGCACGCTCATTTATAAAAACAGCCGAAACTGTGTTAGCTGAAATCCTAAGAGTTGACTTATTTTCACCAAGAATTTCACGCATGACAGCTAGTTTTTGACGACCTTTCATCGCGTAGTAAACAACCTGCCATGGCTTATCAACTGTCATTTCAAATCGCATTCTATGCACAGTTAAACCTTCACCCGCCAAACAATACTGTGTTTGTATGCATGGTTGATGTGGCATAGCAACGCGCCAAATTTGATTGCCATCCGGACTTTTAAATTTTGTAAGGTGAGTCGCTGCATCTGTTACGCCATCTTGATGCCAACCACGTTGATATGCTTCAAAGTCTGCGGCTGTCGTAACGTCATCAATAGATGATGGCGCTGTTGCAAAAGTAAAACTTGTGCACGCTGTTAATAACCCTAGATATTTAAGTTTCATATAATTATCCTAACTGAAAATATTTAACTGTGTGTACAGTAGCTTTCAACAGAGAATAAGTCAATAATTATCTTAAAGATTCATGAAGGGTGTTAATTTCTGTCATTAGGTCATGATCATCTTGAATAAGCTGCGTTATTTTTCTAACTGAATGCAAAACAGATGTATGATCTTTACCACCAAAATTTTTGCCAATTTCAGGCAATGATTTGGTCGTCATTTTCTTGGATAAGTACATAGCAACATGACGCGGTTTTGTAATATTTTTTGTTCGTTTTGCTGATAGCATCTCAGATACTTTAATTTGGTAAAACTCGCAAACGCGGCGCTGAATATCATCAATTGTTAAGCGTCTTTCATTAGAACGCAACACATCGCGCAAAACTTCTTGGGTTGTATCAATCGTAATGGTACGCCCAATAAGTGTTGCATGGGCAATAATTCGATTGAGGGCACCTTCAAGTTCCCGCACATTAGATGTAATTTTAAAAGCAAGAAATTCCAAAACTTGTGGATCAACTTCCATATTCATGGCTTCAACTTTAGATTGCAAAATACCAAGGCGCAGTTCATAAGTTGTTGGATGAATGTCTGCAACAAGCCCCCATGAAAGGCGTGATTTTAACCGATCACCAATTTTTTCCAAATCATTGGGGGATTTATCTGCAGAAATAATAACTTGCTTTTGTTGGTCTACCAAAGCATTGAATGTATGAAAAAATTCTTCTTGGGTCGTGTCTTTACCACCAATAAATTGCACGTCATCAATCATTAACACATCGACATTACGCAAACTTTCTTTAAAAGAAGATGCGTCTTTTAAGCGAAGTGCCTTAATAAAAGAATACATGAATTTTTCAGCAGACAAGTAAACAACGCGCTTTTTTTTATGATTTTTATGTATTTGCCAAGCAATTGCGTGCATTAAATGTGTTTTACCAAGACCAACACCACCATGTAAAAAAAGTGGATTATAAATAGGTTTATCTGACTCTGTAACACGCATGGATGCTGCGTAGGCAAGCTCATTTGACTTTGCAACAACAAAATTATCAAAGGTATACCGGGGGTCTAGCGATGAAATAAAATCCTCTTCAGAGAAGAATTCATTATTTTTAATGGCAGATACTTTTGTATCGGGCATTTTTTTACTTGGTTCTGTATCTGAGTCATCTGATTTTTTATTTTTTGATGCAATATGAATGACGACATTTTTGATACTGCTATCATTTTTGTTGCTATGTTTTAAAATTGATTGTTCATAGTGCGCAACAACCCAATCTTTCATAAAACGGCTTGGTGCGCTTAAGGACAGCACACCATCTTTAACGTCGATAAAAACTAAAGGACTTAACCAACTTTTAAAAGCAGCATCTCCAAAATCATCAATAAGATCAGGCGTAATAGCATCCCAAGCGTTTATGATAGATTGCTGGTTCAAAGCGGGCATTTTTTATAACCTTAAAAATAATTATTTCTGTTCTGGGTCAACAACTTCAACAGCTTCTGGACCAAAATTAAGCGTGACTTTATCGGCACCCTTTGGAACTGAAAATCTATGATCACCTGGCGTTTGGTACGACACAAATCCTAACACGAATGTGGCTTTGTTGTAAATATTTTCTTCAACAGTATTTTGTGGTTTTATTTCAATTGTTCTTAAGTCATTTGGTAAAACATCGTCAATTTGAATAAACAAGTCATTTTGATGATCGCGTTTTAGTTGGTCTAGGCCTTTAAAAAAATCAAAACCATTAAGGGTTAATAATTTTGCCTGAATCTCCTCACTTTTACCAAAAACAAAGGCTAGCTTACAAGGGTCGCTACCAACATCTTGTGAAGAGTATGCATCTGCATTTTGGTTCATGTCATTAGAAGCTTTAATATGAACAGTTTTTAGCCATGATCCACCACTTAAACCGACATACTCCACAACCTGTTCCATTGGACCACTGCAACCGCTCACAAAGAACATACAAAAGCATAGTTTAACAAAAGATCGATACAACATAAAAAACTCCATATTTTTATTTCCACTTAAGAAAATATTAAACTTCCGATGATACTATAAAAGAGTAGCAGTTTTAAAACCTAAGGTATAGGCATTCAGCGATGACAAAAAAATCATTTTCATTACCTATATCTGCATCATGCACACCATTACTGTCGCTTGCTAGTATAGAAGAAATTGCGCATACAACAATCAAAATGTTACCCCGTACTATTTATAAACAAATAAAAAATATACATATTAAAACCGAAAATTTTGCAACACATAAAGTGTTGAGAGAGCTTAATGTTGCCAATAAATATGATTTACTTGGATTATATTCTGGCATCCCGCTTCATGAAAAAAATTTATTAGAAGAGCAACTAATACAAGACACAATTCTTCTTTATCGTGGACCATTAATAAAGTATACAAGGGATTCACATGATTCTATTAACAGCGTGATAGGCAATGTTTTAATTCAAGAAGTTGGCCATCATTTAGGCTTAGCGCCCCACAAGCTTCGCCGCCCCTTTACGATAAAATAGTAAAAAATAGGTAGCATTTTATCGAATACTGCAGAATGATGCGTTAAAAATTTCACACCCTATAACAACGCATCAATTCCGGGTAATAAAGCATCTTCTAACCACGCCAAAAAAGCCCCTCCAGCAGTTGATAGATAAGTAAACTCTTTTGCTATATTCAATTTATTTATAACGGCTAATGTATCCCCACCGCCAGCAATACTAATAAGTTTTTTATTTTTTGTCTGTTTTGCAATAATGTGTGCCAGTGCGCAAGATTGCTGATCATAAACGCTAAACTCATAAGCACCTAAAGGACCGTTCCATAGAACTGTGTTACAAAGTTCTAATGTTTTGTGAATCATTTCCAAGGATTTTGGACCAAAATCAAAAATCATTCCCGCAATCTGTTCACCGCTATTTTGATGCTTGTGTGATAAAGATTGCAAGTTTTCAGCTACAATAAAATCTGATGGTAATATGATTTTGTGTTTATGCGTACTTGATAACAATTCAGTGCATATGTTCATAGCACTATTTTCAACAAGGGAGCTTCCAACATCAACACCTTTAGCCTTAAGGAAAGTATTGGCCATGGCCCCACCAATCACCATATAGTCCACTTTTTCTATTAACGATTTTAAAACGCCAACTTTTGTTGATACTTTTGATCCACCAATAATTGCCATCATGGGTTTTTCTGGGGGGCAAAAAAAAGAGTTTAGGGTTTTCAATTCATGGTCCAATAAAAGACCAGCGTAGCTTGGTAATAATTTTGCAATTGCATGAACGGAAGCGTGTTCTCTATGGCTGCAGGAAAATGCATCGTTTACATATACCGCACATGGCCCTTTCAAATTCTTTGCAAAACAAGCATCATCCTGTGTTTCCCCTACATAAAATCTTAAGTTTTCCAATAAATAGATTCCAGGACTAGGTGCATCATAGTTAACACACGTTTTTAGATGCTTTATTGCAGTGTTTAAATATTGTTCAAGTGCAGACTGTAATATAAGCGTTGAAAATTTCTGATCCCATTTAGTTTCATCCTCAGATGCCGTAGGTCTACCCAAATGCGTTGCAATTATAAGCGTGTCTGTTTTACTTTTTAAGTATTTGATTGTTTGAATTGATTTTTGGATACGCGTGTCATCTAAAATGACACCATTTTTGATAGGTACATTTAAGTCTAACCTTAAAAAAATAGGGCCGCACTTAGCTGGTATTTCATTTAGTGTTTTATATTTTTTCATCAGCTTTAATTCTTAAATTCTATACATCTTAGAAGTATCACACTATTTTTGTTATTTAAATGTTGTTACACCCTTATTAAAGAGGTGCGGTCTTTAAAATTCAGGTCTATCGAACAGGCTTTTATCTAGCGTGATGCCCGCTTCAAACTTTGTAATGTCAACATCAATTTGGTTACCCTGTGCATCTAATACACTCCAGCCATTTATTTTAATAAAGGGCTTTAAAGAAAAATCTATTTTCATAGAGCCTTCGTCCCCGCTTTTTGTCGATGCTAAAGTTATATAGGCGTTTGTATCGTTTTCACTAAATGCCAAGACATGAACAGTCTCATTAAACTTTATATCTTTTTGTAACAACAACCCTGCAGGCGTGTAAGAGGCGCTGATATCTTGAACACTTTTGTCTGTTGAATCCGCTAAGTATAACGTACCATTACGCACAATAATTTTTTGGCCTATTGTCGGGTAATCAATATGCATATACCCATTTTTTTTATCGATATATAACGTGCCTAATATAGCAGGTGCATCGGTGTTTTTCTGCTGAAATGCCGCTTTAATGCTTGGTAGCTGATTTAAATATGTTTCAAGCTGTTTTGGTGTGTTATAAACCTCTTTTTTGCAGGGGACAGCATACGTCATAAAAGGGATTAAACAAAAAAATAAAATTGTTTTTATCATAGGGAAAAACTATCACCAAGATAGACGCGCCTAACATCTGGGTGCGCCGTAATTTCGTCAGGCGTTCCATGCATTAAAACATGTCCATTTGCAATAATGTAGGCTCTATCAACGATATCAAGCGTTTCTCTAACGTTATGATCTGTAATTAAAACACCAATCTTAAGGGCTTTCATTTGTTTAATAATATCACGAATCTCAGCAACAGCGATTGGGTCAATACCTGCTAAAGGTTCATCTAAAAGTAAAAAGGATGGATTTATAGCCAACGCACGTGCCAATTCTGTTCGTCTGCGTTCGCCACCAGATAAAGCAATTGCAGAGGATTCACGTAAATGGCTAATTGAAAAAGCTTCTAATAATTCATCTAAACGCTCTTCCAAATGATCAGGATCAGGTTCTGAAATTTCTAGCACTGCTCTGATATTTTGCTCAACGGTTAAACCGCGAAAGATGGATGCATCTTGCGGTAAATAACCAATACCCAAGTTTGCGCGTTTGTACATTGGTACATGCGTAATGTCTTTTCCATCCAAACTAATGCGGCCACCATCAGGCGATAAAATTCCTGACAGTATAGAGAAAAGTGTTGTTTTACCTGCGCCATTTGGCCCCAGTAAACCAACAACTTCCCCCCGCCTTACGCCAACTTTTACACCTAGTAAAACAGGGCGCTTACCAAAGCTTTTTGTTATTTTAGTAGACCAAAGTCCATTTTCAGGCAAGGGTTCTTGCTGAATTGTCATAGCATATAATCACTAATTAACGCTGCTGCTTTTTCTGCATTTTCATAACCTGTAACTTTAACCCATTTATTTTTCTCAAGGTCTTTGTAGTGCTCAAAAAAATGTGTGATTTGTTCTAATAAGTAGGGCGGCAAATCTGTGTGGTCTTTTATATTATGCAAAAATGGGTTTAATTTATCCACGGGCATCATAAGAATTTTCTCATCAATTCCAGATTCATCTTCCATCATTAAAACACCAATTGGGCGGCAACGAATAACAGATCCCGGCAAAACAGGAACCGCACCAACAACCAATGCGTCTAAAGGATCGCCGTCTTGTGCTAGGGTTTGCGGAATAAAACCATAATTTGCAGGATAATACATAGCACAATGCATGAAGCGATCCACAAAAACAGCGCCTGATTCTTTATCAACTTCATATTTAACAGGGCTTGATCCTTGTGCAATTTCAATTACAACGTTTACGTCCCATGGTGCATTTTCACCAACTGGAATTTTATCTAAATTCATATATCATCCTTAATGTATTTTTGTTTTTAGACTACGCAATTTTGATGAAAAATTCAATTATTTAAATATCTATAAAACTATAAGCAGATATTGTGAATAAAAAATAAGTATTTAGAAATTTCACTATATGATATACGCATTTCTTGATATTATGAATATATACACCTATTTTATTGCAAAATATCATGATAAAACGACCAATCATTGCGCCCTCCCTTTTATCAGCTGATTTTTTAAATTTAGGGGAAGAGATAGAAAATTTAAACAATTCAGGCATAGATTGGCTTCATTTTGATGTTATGGATGGACATTTTGTGCCAAACCTTACTTTTGGGCCTATGATTTTGGCGCAGATCCGTCAAAAGACAAAATTATATTTAGATGTGCATTTAATGGTAGAAAACGCAGCGCAATATATTGAACCCTTTGTAAAAGCTGGCGCTGATGCGCTGTCTTTTCATATTGAAAACAACCCGCATATCCATAAAAATATTATGGAAGTTAAGTCACACAACAAAAAAGCTGGGGTCGTGATTAATCCTGGAACAAGTATTTGCGCTTTAGAAGGCATTTTACCCTTTGTTGATCACGTTCTATTCATGTCTGTTAATCCTGGTTTTGGCGGGCAGAAATTTATTCCTGAAACCTTGCAAAAAGTTTGTGCCTTACGTGAAATAATTCAAAAAAATGGTTATAAAATAACCATGATTATTGATGGTGGTATCAATGAAGCTACAGCGCTAGATGCATTAAGGGCAGGCATAGATGGCCTTGTAATTGGCAATGCTTTTTTCAAGCACCCCTTAAAAAAATATGATAAAATATGTACACATTACAAATCCTTAAAGTATGAAGCTGAAAGCAATTGATAATTAATGACGAATTTACTAGAAAGATCTGTATATTTTTTAAAGCAACACGCTAATTTTCTGGGAAAATTTAAGCCCGGTCACAGACCATTTCAACATATTTATAGTACACCCTGGCCGGGAGATGTTGAAAATGCTTATTCTGTATTGCGGGGGTATTTACTGATTCATGGAACGCCTGTATCTCTCACTGAAGTGATGAATATGCTTGTGACGTCGGACCAGTTAAAATCAAGCGAAGAAATATATATACACGGTTTTTCATGGTTAAAAGATTTGCGCAGCATGAATGAAAATGCCGTGCGACGTATTGCCCGTAAATTTATCTTGCAGTGGATTGAACATAACAAAAAAATAAAAATACGTCATAAAGACAACAGTATTGCATTCGCAGTTATGGGAGAACGCATAACAAATTGGATTATATTTTTTGATTTTTTTGGCCTAAGCGCAGATGAGTCTTTTTTAAAATATTTTTATACAAGTTTATATGAACAAACGTCTTTTTTGGAAAATGCTCTTAAAAAAACAAAAGATTCATCTGTTTTGTCGATAGGATTAAAGGGGTTGATTCTGTCCCATATTGCAACAAATTCTTTAAAAAAATTACCGCCCGCGTTAGACTTATTTATTGGCGTTTGCAAAGAGCAATTATCAGATGATGGCAGCCATATAAGTGGTGATTCAGTTATCCACTTTAATTTACTACGGGACGTTTTAGATGTGCGCTCAGCACTTAGAAGCGCAACAATTGATGGTAGTGATATTTTAACAAATATTGTTAGCCAAATGGTACCAATCTTAAGATTTACACGTTTAGGCGATGGGAAAATTTTAAGTTTTAAAAATTCATCTTATACACAATTAGCAAATCTACATAATGGCCCGTCATCCTTACATATTGATATGGTGTTATCTGTGGCAGATATAAAAACCAGGCAGCTTACAAAAGCTGTGGATATGGGTTTTGAACGCATTAATAGCAAAACAAGCCAATTATTTTTAAATGTAATGCCAAGGAAAGATGACTTTGATCAATTTTACGGTCCTGGAACGGGTATCTTAAATTTTGAATGGAATCATGCTGCGCATCGCATTGTATCTAGGGGTGATATTGTGATTCAAACAACAAAAGATGAATGGCTTCACTGTCAAAACGGTTCAGACATCCCGCAAGTTCTGCATATTGATCGCAAATCAAAAAATGGGCAATATTTATTAGAAGCTGACTTTGAATCAATTTTAAAAAAACAAAATACATCGCTTGTAAAGGACAATGAATCTTATGTATTTCACCACCATAGACAGTTATTTTTAGGTGATGAAGATGGCGATTTTCGCGGACAAGATCGTTTTTTGCTTTCAACACATGCATTATGTGCCGTGCGGTTTGTGCTTCCAAAAGACATATCTATATCCCTTATAAATTCATCAAAAGCACATGCTGCACTTGTACGCATTCATGAAAAAGATAATGACGCGTTACATGAAAAATTTCAAAAAAAAACAACTATACAGAAAGATAAGTTGTGGCGCTTTGTATGCCAAAATGCTGAAGAACTATCTGTACATCATGATGAAAACACAGGACAAAGTGCTTTGATTGTTTTAGCCCGCTTACAAGCTGATAAACCTGCACTGATCAAGTGGGGGTTTAGGTTGCTTCAGTCTTAAGGGTTAGTTATAAGAAGCATATCCTGAGTTAAAAGCCCACTTATTGATAAATGATTTAAAATATAACAGGTCTTCCTTTTTAGTATCTTGCTTGTTACAGGCGTATTTTATTGTTTGTATTCTCTGATTTTCAATAAGCATTAAGCACGAACCGATAATCTTCTCTCCTTGATATAGGCAAAATATAAATGCATTTTCATCTTTGAAATATTCATTTAGTTTTGCATCATCAATTTGTAGCAAACACTTGCAAGCTTCCTGTTCCGCCACGTGCATGCAAAATGTGACTGAGTATTGTGAGAACTGACACTTTCTTAATACATCCTTGATAAAAGCATCTTTTTTTAGATTGTAATTTGAAAAGCACCCTTGCGGCTTATCGCTAGCCGTTTCAGACTTTAGTATAGTTTGTTTTAGCTCTGCGTATTCGTCGCGTATTTTTGTATGCTGACGCAAGTAATCCCTGAAAGATAAATTCAATTCAACAAACCCGTGATCTTGCTCGCATATATGCAAATTAATTCTTGGTTCTATCGTGTTGTTTGAATAATAATAACGCAACGGAATATTCAATTCACCTTTAGCAATATAACCTTCTAATTCTAAGTTTTTTATATTTTTCAAATTTTTCACAATACATAAAATATCTATTGTATCTTTAGATCGTAAACCAGCAACAGCAGTTGACCCTATGTGATGAATAGCTGTGCAGTTATCACCAAAACAGTGTTGTATTTTTTGTGCTTCATCGCTGAAGTTTTTTGGCCATAAAGGCGAATAGGGAACAATATTTATTCTTTTTATTTTAGCCGCCATTGCACTGAAATATTCATGTCAAGTAAATAAACAATAGCAGCATAATCGCTTCCTGCAAAGGGGCATTAAGCTATGACATTTTTTTTCTTGTAAAAAGAAGAAGGAGGAAGGATAGCCCCCCCTTCTGTTTCTCTTCAATAATTTGAGTAATCACCGTTTGCAAAAGGAAACTCATTTAAAAATGTCTTATTTTCTTCTGCTTGTCGTGCTTTTGCTTTTCTAAGCTTTTTTGCGTCTTTACGTTAGCGGCGTTTTTCTTGAATTCTCGCGCGATCAGTATCATATGCTTGGCTGCACTTGTTGTTGGCGACGTTGTTCTTCAGCAGCATAGGTAAGCTTAGAATTTTCTATGGCTTGCTGGATATCGCGTTGTTCTTGCTCCTGAC
>PFNE01000003.1:46741-54722 GCA_002791835.1 Alphaproteobacteria bacterium CG_4_10_14_0_8_um_filter_37_21
AGCTTGCTGCGCCTGTTGTTTGCGACGGTGTTCTTCAGCTGCATGGGTACGCTTAGAGTTTTCTATGGCTTGCTGGATATCTCGTTGTTCTTGTTGTTGCCTTATATCATTTTGAGGGCGACGTTCTGCATATTGTGCCTGTCGATATGCAGCTTGACGGCGTTGCTGATCATATTGCGCTTGTTCCTGCTGCTGACGGCATTGCATATCATATCGGGCTTGTTCCTGCTGCTGGCGACGTTGCGCTGCTTCTCTTGCACTTCTGTCTTCTTGTGCACGTTGGTAACGTGCATTTTCTGTGCGTATACGATCTGCTTCTTGGCGCCTAATTTCAGCCCTGCGTTCTGCTTCTCTGCGTTGGATTTCTAATAAACGTTTTTGTGAATCTAAATGTCTGCGTTGTCGTTCTAATTCACGTTTCAAGCGCATGCGTTCTGTCTTACTTTTTGCTTTTTCATATGCATGATTTTGGTTTTCAATAGATCTTTCTAATTCCCAATACTGTTGCTGTGCATGTATTAATTCAGCGTCTTCAATATTGTTGTAGATTGAACTATAACCCGCACTTTTGTAAGCGCTACCTGTATCGTGATACGTATGACAACTGGTTAGAAACAGTGGAGAAATAGCCATGGCACTTATTAGAAAAACTTTACTTGTATGCATAAAAAAACACTTTTCAAAAAATTTAAATATTTTTTGTTAATACAATACATTATACTTAAATGTCAATTTTTTGGGAGAAGAATTCTTCTGTTTTAACGAAAATCATGCAATGGTAACGATAATGCATGAAGTATTGTTAGTCGCTAAAAAAAATTTTAGTGGCTTTTTTTGTGCTTATGTCACTTATGTCATGAAGAAAGGATTACACAATGTCAGTATTTACAAAAATCTTAAAGCGCATCATATCAGAAAAGAAAACAGAACCAACGGCACAAAAACACCAAAATCATCCATCCTGGAGCACATCTTGGGAAGCACTGAACACGCCAAAACAATATGATCATTTAGCTGCAAAAGGGTATTCAGATAATGTGATTGCCTACCGTGCCATTCAATTGGTTGCGCGCGGTGTTGCCAGTATTCCATGGTTATTGTATACGAAAAACACTGAATTAGAACAGCATCCACTGTTGCAGTTATTAAAACACCCCAATATTCAGCAAGCTGATGGCAGCTTTAGGGAACAAATTATTTCGCACTTACTCATTTGCGGTAATGCCTATATCTTAAAAACATTAAATCCCAAAGGAGAACCCGTTGCGCTAACGGCTCTGCGCCCTGATCGTGTCAAACCTAAGATGACAAAACACGGTCATATTGCAGCTTATGAATATAAAGTTAGTGATAAGAAGTATACATTCCCAGTAGATATGTTAACTGGTGCCTGCCAAGTGTTGCATATTAAGTTTTTCAACCCTTTAAATGAACATTACGGACTTGGGCCTTTACAAGCGGCATCCAGTGCTATCGACCAGCATAATGCCGTTGCTGAACATAATTTGTCTATGTTACAAAATGGAGGCCGGCCTAGTGGGGCATTTGTTGTAAAACCAAGTGAATACGGTCCGTCATTATCTGATAGACAGCGTGATGCCTTAACGCGTGATATGCGAAAAGCATATGAAGGTGCCACAAATGCTGGCCGTATTTTATTTTTAGAAGGTGATTTTGATTGGAAGGAAATGGGATTATCTTTAAAAGACCTTGATTTTATTGAGGGTAAAAATCTATCTGCGCGTGAAATTGCCCAAGCCTTTGGGGTGCCGCCCATGCTTGTTGGCATTCCAGGAGATGCAACATTTTCTAACTATAAAGAGGCACGGTATCACCTATGGGAAGACACCATTTTACCATTAATGGATTTAATAATAGGATCACTAAATCACTGGTTAAGCCCACACTATAAAGATGCTTTAAGAATCAGCTATGATGCTGATCGCATTCCTGCCCTTGCCTTAAGGCGCGAAGCATCGTGGGCAAAAATTGCTGAAGTTAATTTTTTAACCGTAAATGAAAAACGACACGCCGTTGGTTATGGAGACTTACCCACAGGTGAAACCCTGCCAGGTTAGTATTTACTGATAACCTTCTTGCTGTTGAAAAAAAATGTTAGAATGGTGTGGATTATATTGACGCCATTCTAATAAAGCATTCCACATGAAAAAAATCTTCCTATACTCTTACAAAAAGCTTATATCTCTATTCATTATAGGTGCTTCTATGTTCTTCTTTCAGGAACCTATCTTGCACACATACTACAGGCTGGAAGCTTTTATTTCCACAGATTATCAAAAAAACAAAGATCTGATACTGCCCTATTTTGATGAACAATTTTACCTAAGACACTATGCTGACCAGGTCAATGCATCGGGCTTATCTGCAATAGATCATTATTTACAACGCGGTTGGCGAGGTACATGGCAAACACATACTGACCCAAATTCATGGTTTAACACAACACTTTATAAAGAACGACTATGGTATAAACCAACTAAAATCTATCAGTTTGGTATAAGCCCTTTTGTTGATTTTATAAAACAGCCCAAAAGCAAACAAGATAAGACAACCCATGATATTCATATTTATGCACAACAGGATGAATTGCAGCGCGCATGGCTAGCTGCTGAGGGTTTTTTACGGTTAAATAAGCATGCGGTTGTTCTGCATATAACACACACTATAAAACCCGAAAATTTAAGGCGTTTTGAACCACAGATTAAACGCGGATTAAGCGTTAAGCAAGATAATCATAATAATGACAGTTTTTATCAAAGCCCTTTTTTAAAAACCTTTTCCCAAGACAGCATAACAAATTTACCTATTTTAAAATCACCTGATCGCAATCAAATGATGTCGCGAGTGAAATCTGATACAAAGCCACACCATATATGGCATCAACTTTATAATCCTTTTAAATGGCGCATAAATGGCAGATTAAATCCGTGCATGGTAAATATTGGACACTACGCGGATGAACCTATTGTTTATTCACGCTACGGCAAAACTATTGAAGATTTTACAGGTTATATAAAACGCATTGCTGAAGGTTTCGACCTTTTGTTGCTAAACACACATATCAATACCCCAAATGCTAAGATTATCCCAGGTTATTTATATGCATGGGTAAACGAAGACGATCTTTGTGATGAAAAAACTTATGATGTGAGTTTTTTACTCAGTATGGGTGGGGGAAGTTGGTCGTCATTTAGGGACAGCACAAATTTAAACTATAACCTGCGCAAAAACATTTGGGATAGTGCATCGAACTTAACCATCGACACAAAATTTTACTTATCATTTCGCGATAAACATAAGTTTCCAAAAAATATGCAAGCAAGCGCTTTGCCAACAGACTCTAAAAAATGGGTGTTTAACAGTCAATTTAACATAGCTGTTGAAAATACAGCACAAGAAGACTATTTTACGGAAAAACTTTTAGGTTGCTTCATGTCTTTAACAATTCCTATTTATATTGGTTGCCCCAATATTGCCAATTATTTTGATACGCGTGGCATGTTTATAGCAACCAGTGTAGAGGATGTAAAAAAAATATGTGCAGCGATCACATCAGATACATACCATCAGATGCTACCATACTTAAAAGAAAATAAAAGGCGTACAAAAGAATTTCTTAAACTTGAAGAAAAAACCTTAGGCGAATTTTTTCAAAAGCTGACTTAACGCCCTAACCCCCAATAACATAATAAATTACAGCAAAATAAGTATTATCCAGCTTTACGTACCAACTGCAACATTTTTTCTACATGTCTGATAGGCGTTTCCGGTTTAATGCCGTGCCCTAAATTAAAAATATGGGGGCGGTTTTTGGTAGCACATAAAATGTTGTTCACAGCAGCATCTAGGGCATCGCCACCTTTAATTAACACTTCTGGATCAAGATTTCCTTGTGATGGAGTGTTTACCTGATTCGTGCTGTTCATATCAACATACTGATCATACCCAAAAACCAATGGTCCGCTTATACGATTTAAAATATCTTTATATAGATGACTTGCCTCTTTACCATAATAAATCACCGGCGTATTGGGGTGCACCTTCCAAAAAATATCTAAAATTGTTGTAAGTGGGTTTATCAAATTATCTTCTTGCTCATCTTCCTTACAAAAGGCTGCCCACGAATCAAATAATTGAACAACATCGCAGCCAGCAGTTACCTGATTAATAAGATGTTGTGCGACGATGGGAATCAACTTATCTAATAGTAGGGCAAGCTGTCCAGCATGATTATCAATAGCTGCGTATAAATTCTGCTGTGTACCAATTTTATTTTGGCAAAGCATATAAGCACCCAGCGTCCAGGGGGTTGCAGCAAATCCGATTAATGACTTATCTTGTGATAATTTAGAACGTGTTTTTTTAATGGCATCATAGACAGGGTTTAAAGTCTCTACCCAGTTTGAATTCCACGATTGAAAAGAAGGAAGTGCTTTAAGCCTTGGTCCATGACCTTTTTCAAACCAAACGCCCTGCCCTATTGCCTGCGCAATAACAAGTATGTCTGAAAAAATAATAGCGGCGTCAAAATCAAATCGTTCAATTGGCTGTAAAGTCACTTCTGTTACAATATCGGGATTAAAACAAAAAGCCATAAAGTCAGGAAAATTTTGACGAATAGCTAAGTACTCTGGCAAATAGCGCCCGGCTTGTCTCATCATCCATACAGGTTGTATATCTTGTATTTCACCAAGACATGTCCTGTGAAATTTTGTATTAACAGGCATTATGCTTCAATTTTCCATTTTGTTTTTAGCACACTAATTGTACCATCTTTTTCCATTTCTAATAAAACTTTATTCATATCCTCACGTAATAAAGATCCTTTCGGCAGCGCAATACCTGGGTCTTCTTCCCCAGGTGTGTCAAAGTCTATATCTACTTTTGATATACCCTCAGAACCCTTCATAATGCATGAGGCTTCAGATCGCCCCAATAAAATAGCTGACACACGATCTGCACGCAAAGACTGTAATAAGTCTGGAATCTTGCTCATCACTTGTGACGTTAAACCAGGGTACTTGTTTTTAAGCTCTTTTTCATATCGTGCCTCATAAGTTGACCCGGCTTGCAACCCAAGTATGCCATCCTTAAAACTATCAAAAGTCTTAATATCTGCATCTTTTTTAACAAGTAAGGAATACTGCCCCTTTAGATAAGGGGTCGTAAAGTCATAATTTTTCTGACGTTCTGTTGTCACAGAAATACTTGAAATAGAAACATCAATACGTTTTGATGTAAGTGCGCCTAAAATAGCGTCAAAAGACATATCTTCATATACTGCTGTTTTGCCCAAACGTTTTGCAACTTCATTAAAAAGGTCTATATCAAAACCAACAATTTGGCCTTTTTCAAAATATTCAAAGGGTTTGTAATCTGCACACACACCAACTTTTAAGACAGTCGTATCTTTCTTTTTTTCCCCACATGAGGAAAGACAAACGATGGCACAAAGACCAAATAGAGCAAATTTTGTATAGTTAATGATAGATACCATTTTTATAACCGATAGAATGACTGTGTTTATATATAACAAATATGCACAAGTATGAAAACCTAATTCATATTATTTCGGGTTTCATAACCACATCCTGTCAATCTTGTTAAAGTACCGTTCCTAGAAAAACCCAATGTGTATACATGTCTTGTTCAGCGTGCTAGGCTGATTTTTAAATATGGTTAACTATAACAATCATGACAAAGAAACAAAAAAACCGTTTATCTTTTTTAGCCATCATTTTTACAATGATCAGTGGCATCACATTAATTGCTGTCAGCGCCTATAAAAATGAGATTAGTTTTTTTGTAACACCATCAAAAATTCGCAGCCACCCAAAGAACAACATAAAAACCTTACGTTTAGGCGGCAAGGTTAAACCTTGCTCAGTAACGAATGATGGCACATACCACCTGTTCACTGTGTTTGATGAAGGGGCTGAAATATATGTTAAAACGAAAGCCCCCCTACCCCCTTTATTTAAAGATAATCAAGGAGTTGTTGTAGAGGGGTACTTTTCAAATACTGATAATATTTTTTATGGCAGTAAGGTTCTAGCAAAGCATGATGAAAAATATATGCCTAAAGCGTGTCTTGAAAAATAATAAAACTTGGAGACTCTAAAAAGACGAAGAAAAACACATTAAAAACGTAGGCACACTCTATAGTTGGTAAATTTCTATAGCTTTCTTTCTGTTACATAAACAGTTGGGGCGTCTTTACTTTTAATTTCCATTTTTATTTTTTGAATATTTTGTTTAAATTTGTTAAGGTCTGTACCAGTTAAGTTAAAATTAGGCATTTTTGTAACAGATAATGGATTGACATGCTTATTATTAATCAGAACTTCATAATGCAAGTGCGCACCTGTTGATAATCCGGTAGATCCAACATTGCCAATATGATGACGTTGTTTAACATACTGCCCACGTTTAACTTTTATTTTACTAAGATGCGCATAAACTGTTTTATAACCGCTATTGTGCGTTATCGTAATTGTATTACCAAAGCCGCCAGCATATCCTGCCTGTGTGATAACCCCAGGGCCAGCTGCTAAAACAGGTGTTCCTGAACATGCACCATAATCAACACCCTTATGGGCGCGTTTATAACCTTTAATTGGATGCCACCGTCCTTTTAAATTAAATTTTGATGTAATGGGAACGCGTCCATCAAGCGGACGCACTAATGAACTTTTAATGGAGGTACACTCACCTTGATGGTTATAATATTCTGTATTTTTACCATCTTTTGCAAAGCCATATAAAAAATGTTCCTTATTTTTTACGCGGATAGATAAATATAATATATTTCCAGACTTTACGAAATTGCCATTTTTATCACAATATACTTCATATAAAAATTTAAAATGGTCATCAGTACTATTTTTATTTTTTATATTAACAACATTACCAAGGTTCAGTATGGCTGTTCGAATCATCTTACTCGGAACACCACTTTCTTTAGCAGAAACACTAAAACTAGAGTCTAATTTTTGTGACAAAAATCGCACATCTTTATAAAGAAGAAAGGGTTTTTTTTCAACTAAATATTGTTTATTTTCCTGTGCTGTAATAACAATTTCAGCATCAGTTAAATGCCTAAAACTTAATTTACTTAAGGCTATGTCATTAATACTGCCTGCAAATTCTAATGTTAGTTCTTGACCAATTTGAAAAGTTATATTTCCAAATTTTCGTTTAATGGCTTTAATAATTTTATCTGCTTCTTGAGCAGAAACACGGTTTTCACATAAAATTCGATTCAATGAATCGCCTTTTTGAAAAGTAATAACTAACGGTTGCAGCCCTTTTGGTTCTACGTCCGGCTGATGGTGGTCTTCAGCACAGTCATCATTATCGGTATCATGCATTGAAAATATATTAGGATAACTTATCTGGTACGCTGAATAATAACTATGGGTTACAATTGCAAGTGCGCAGCTCATAAACACAAATCCGGCAATAATGTTGCTGTTCTTTAAGTTCAATGACTGCCTCTTTTGTAAATAAGTCCTTTATAACGTATTATATCGTTGCATTTTATCTATATTTTTGTCAAGTCATCAAACTATACATCACAATGCGTACATCAACTATCTGCCCAGTTCACTCAGTTTCAAGCACCTCAGGCGCGCCTTACAACTGGTTGCGGGTTATATTATTAATGAGAAACAGTTTGAAGCAGCTATCTCTTAATTTTCCTGCTTCTCTGTCCGAACAATCGCGACCACCTCAATCTATATCATTTATCATAAGTTATATTAGCAAAAATAACATAAAAATGCAAGGTTTTCTGAGGATTACAGGAGCTTTTACAACTTAAAAATGATACCTAATTTCGGGATTTTTAGCAGGCGTTAATTTGGCATAATTAAGGCCATCTAAAAGCCACCGTAATTGCTGAGATGTTAACAAAACCTTTGTTTTTATTGAAAGAGACAGCTTGAAATGACCAGCGTCT
>PFNE01000024.1 GCA_002791835.1 Alphaproteobacteria bacterium CG_4_10_14_0_8_um_filter_37_21
TGTTAAGGATTTTTAAGGGTGCGGGGAGATTGCAGCTTTGTGGTGGAGGAGGCGGAGGCACGGATTTTGTGGGAACTTACGGAGGCCCATCAGACAAGAAGAATATCCCAATTAAAAAAACATATTAACAAAAACCTAACTTACGGTACACTAGGAATAAAATATATTTGATGAAATACACATGCCAGATTTAAAACTATATAATTCACGAACACGCAAGCATGAAAAGTTTATCCCTTTAACGGAAACTGTGCGTATGTATGTTTGCGGACCAACTGTTTATGACTTAGCGCATTTAGGGAATGCCCGCCCTGTTGTGGTGTTTGATATTGTGTTTAGGCTTTTAAAAACACTTTATAAAAAAGTCGTCTATGCCAGAAATATAACAGATGTAGATGATAAAATTATTGATGCGGCAGCAAAAAAAAACATCAGCATTACACAGTTAACCGTTGATACCACAAAACAATATCATGAAGATATGCAAGCTTTAAATACATTGCAACCAACGCATGAACCCCGTGCAACAGATCATATTGAGGATATGATCACGATGATTGAAACACTTATTAAAAAAGAATATGCCTACGCAGCAGACGGCCATGTTTTATTTTGTTCTAAAAAATATAAGGATTATGGCCGGTTATCAAACCGATCATTTGATGAACAGTTAGCCGGTGCGCGCGTAGAGGTTGCCACTTATAAACAAGATGCTAGCGACTTTGTTTTGTGGAAACCTACAAGCAACAATCAACCAGGATGGAAAAGCCCGTGGGGTTATGGCCGCCCAGGCTGGCACATAGAATGTTCAGCGATGAGCAAGCACTTTTTAAGTGATCATTTTGATATTCATGGCGGCGGTATCGATCTCATTTTTCCGCATCACGAAAATGAAATAGCGCAAAGCTGCTGTGCAAATGGATCCGACTTGATGGCTAATTTTTGGTTACATAACGGGCATTTAACCGTTGATGGCGAGAAAATGTCCAAGTCATTAGGAAATTTCTTAACAGTTCGGGATTTGTTAAAAAAGTATCCTGGTGAAGCCATTCGCCTTGCCTTGCTTACAACGCATTACCGGCAACCATCAGATTTTTCAGATACAGCATTATCATTAGCAAAGGCAACATTAGACCGTTTTTATACCGCCTTAAAACCATTTGACACTGTTGAAGCCTCAACTTGTCACGTGGTTCTTGACGCGTTGTGTGATGATATTAATACCCCACTTGCCATCAGTCATTTACATGAATTGGTGAAAGAATTAAACAAATCGCATGACCCTAAAATTGCAGCAGAATTAAAAGCGGGCGCTGCTCTTTTAGGATTACTCTATCAAGATCATAAAACTTGGTTTCAAAAAGCCAATATTACCAATATGACGGCAGTAGAAATTGAAAACTATATCCAGCTGCGCGCGCAAGCACGAAAAAATAAAGACTTTAAAGAAGGTGATCGTATTCGCGATGCACTGTTAGAACAAAACATTGTGTTAGAAGATTCTGCAGCCGGCACAACGTGGAAACATACTTAAGATAAGTTGTCTTTGTATGATGCTAAAAATCATTCCTTTATTAGCCTTTCACATTGGTAGTGTGTATTTATCTTATGAGGATATAAAAAGTAGGTCTGTTACCTTATGGGTTTTGCTGCTTGTTTTCAGTGCAGGACTGATTAACGCATTACCCATTCATTTTACGGTCGATCTTCTCGCCACTAACATGCTTTTTTTTGCAGTCGTCCTAAGTGTTTCCTTTATAAAGCAAAAAAAATCTATTGCGTGGGCAGATATTGGATATTTTCTTGTGATCATTCAGCATATTCAAAATTTATGGTGGGTGTATTTTATATATATTGGGGCCCTAACCATTGTTTTTCACTACGCCAGTGGGAAAGTACGGAACCTACCCTTTATTGCTATATGCTGCATATGCAATTGTTCAAGTCTATCCAATGGACTAAAAATTTATTAAAACAGGAAGAATGGCTATGATTCATGGCAAACAATTCTTAAAATAATGACGAAAATTTAAGGTGTGGTCTTACAATATTCAGTATATAAGCTGCCATTTTCACGCAAATGGCGATAAGGCCCCCTCTTTAAAAAACTCTAAGATCTATGTATACTAAGGATCATTGCCAATTATAAAAGGGACTGTTGATGAAACTAACAGAGGCTGAAATTAAGCGCGTCGCGCAATTAGCGCGTATAAATTTAAGCCAAGAGGAAGTCATATCCCATGGGCAAGAAATCACCAATATTTTAACGTGGATAGAACAGCTAAATGATATTGATGTCTCACACATTTGCCTAACAGATCTTGTGCCACAAGAAACAATGGTCGAGCGTCCTGACACACCAAGTACAGTTAATTTAGTAGATTCTATTTTGAAAAATGCACCTAAATCTAGTTTTAATATGTTTTCAGTGCCAAAGATGGTGGAGTAAAAATGACAATTTTAACGCAATTAACAATTTCAAAAGCAAAAGCGCTTTTAACAAAGGGTGAAATTTCATCTAAAGATCTTGTGCAAGCACACGTAGATGCAATGGAATTAAAAAAAGATCTTAACGCTTTTTTAACACCTTGCTCTGATGATGCTTTAAAAAAAGCAGAACGATCAGACACGATGTATAAAAATAAAACAGCACGTGCATTAGAAGGCATACCTTTAGCTTATAAAGACAATTTTTGCACAAAAAATGTGCGCACAACATGCGGATCAAAAATACTTGCAAATTTTGTACCACCTTACGAAGCAACCGTTACAGATAATTTAAACAATCAAGGTGCGATTAATCTTGGTAAATTGAATATGGATGAATTTGCCATGGGGTCAGGCAACATTCATAGTGCATACGGACCTGTCACAAACCCATGGAAATCAAAAGAAGATCCCAGTAAAAAACTTGTTCCCGGCGGGTCATCTGGCGGGTCTGCGGCATCTGTTTCAGCACATATAACAATGGGTGCTTTGGGTTCTGATACAGGCGGCTCTATTCGTCAGCCTGCATCTTTTTGCGGTATTGTTGGCATTAAACCAACGTATGGGCTTTGTTCCCGCTATGGCATGATTGCATTTGCCTCATCTTTAGATCAAGCAGGACCACTTGCAAGAACGGTGGAAGATACTGCCCTTATTTTGCAGCATATGGCTGGATTTGACCCTAAAGATGCAACATCTATCGATATAAAAATTCCAGAATATGCAAAAAATATTAATAAGAATATTAAAGGTTTAAAAGTTGGCGTTCCAATAGAATATTTGGAAGGTTTACATCCTGATGGTCAGGAACTTGTTCAAAAAGGCATTGAATGGCTAAAGGCTGAAGGTGCTGAAGTTAAAGAAATATCTTTAAAAACAACATCGCTTGCCCTACCGGCATATTATATTATTGCACCTGCTGAGGCATCTTCTAATTTAGCCCGTTTTGATGGTGCCCGTTATGGAGAGCGTGTTAAGGGTGATTCATTAGATGAAATGTATGCAAATACCCGCGAAGAAGGTTTTGGTAAAGAAGTAAAACGCCGCATCATGATTGGTACATACGTCCTATCTGCAGGATATTACGACGCATTTTATACAAAAGCATTAAAAATAAAGCATTTAATTACAGAAGATTTTAACAAGGCCTTTCATGATGTTGATGTTTTGTTAACGCCAACAACACCAACGGCAGCTTTTGGTATTGACGAAAAAATTACAGATCCTGTCACTATGTATTTAAACGATGTTTATACAGCAACAGCAAACTTGGCAGGAATTCCTGGTATTTCTGTTCCAGCGGGTCTTGATCATAATGGTCTGCCATTAGGGCTGCAACTATTGGGACCACGTTTTAGTGAACAATCATTATTCAATATTGCAAGTGTTATTGAAGATGCCGCACAATTTAAAGGGTTAGAGGATTAATTATATGTCAAATTTAATTAAGGGCCGTAGTGGCTTATGGGAAGTTGTCATTGGTTTAGAAATTCACGCCCAAGTATCATCAAAGGCAAAACTATTCTCAAATAGTGCAACAACTTTTGCTGCTGACCCGAATACTCAGGTTAGCTTTGTGGATGCAGGAATGCCAGGCATGTTACCTGTAATTAACAGCTATTGCGTAGATCAAGCAATTAAAAGTGGATTAGGTTTAAATGGAAAAATTGAAAAAGTCTCTATTTTTGATCGTAAGAACTATTTTTATGCGGATTTGCCAACAGGTTATCAAATTTCACAGTTCTACCATCCAATTGTAACTGGTGGTTATATTGATATTGATTTGGATGAAAAAACAACAAAGCGTATTAATATAACACGCCTTCATATGGAACAAGACGCGGGTAAAAGCACACATGATTTAAGTCCTACAGAATCTTTCATTGACTTAAACCGTGCAGGCATTGCATTGATGGAAATTGTATCTGAACCTGAAATGCATTCTGCTAAAGAAGCGCAAGAATATGTGAAAAAAATTCGTTCTATTTTGCGCTATTTAGGCACTTGCGATGGCAATATGGATGAAGGTAGTTTTCGCATAGACGTAAACGTTTCTCTCCACAAACCTGATACGCCATTTGGCGATAGAGCGGAAATTAAAAACATTAACTCTGTTAAGTTCGTGGGACAAGCAATTGAATATGAAATTGTTCGTCAACTTGGTATTCTTGAAGACGGCGGTTCCATTGCTCAAGAAACACGTTTGTTTGATCCTGCTAAAGGTGAAACACGTTCTATGCGGTCAAAAGAAAGTGCGCACGATTACCGTTATTTTCCTGATCCCGATTTAAAACCTTTAATCTTAACAGATGAACGTATTGAAAAAGCACGATCAGAAATGGTTGAATTGCCTGATGCTAAGAAGGCACGCTTTATGACAGACCTTGGTCTAACGGCTTATGATGCAGATGTTTTAGTTGTAGAGAAAGAAACCGCTGATTTTTATGAAAATATTTTAGCCAGTTCACAATCAAAAGATAAAAAGCTTGTTGCAAAGCAAATTGCAAACTGGCTAACATCTGAAGTATTTGGTGCCATGAACCGTTCGGGCATTTCAGAACTAGAAAACATTCCCTTTAAAGCAGAATATTTGGCAGAGCTTGTTGATCTTATTGTTGGCGATACAATTTCTGGTAAAATTGCAAAAGATGTGTTCGCTAAAATGTGGGAAACGGGTGACAACCCAAATATAATTGTTGAAAAACAAGGCTTAAAGCAGGTTTCTGACCCTAAAGAAATTGAAAATGTTGTTGCGAACGTATTAGAGCGTTCTGCTAAACAATTGGAACAATACAAAGCAGGCAAAGAAACATTGTTTGGTTTTTTTGTTGGGCAAGTCATGAAAGACATGAAAGGAAAAGCAAACCCAGGTTTAGTAAACGAAGTCTTAAAAAAGGCCTTATCATAAATGGTTGATGTTATCGCAATTGATGGCCCAGCTGGTGCTGGGAAGGGAACTATTGCAAAGTTTCTATCACAGAAACTAAAATTTCCCTATATTGATACAGGCTTATTTTATCGCGCCCTTGCCTTTAAAGCCTTAGGTGCACATGTGCCCTATGATAATGAAGTGATGCTAATTGATTTGGCTGAATCTGTTGGTTTAGATGACCTTGAAAATGATTTGCTTCGCGATGAATCTGTTGCAAGTGTTGCATCACAAACATCGGTTCATCCACGCATTCGTGAAATTTTAACAAATAAAATGCGATCCGAAGCGCTACGTATTGCAGAAAAATCTGGCGGCGTTATTTTAGATGGACGCGACGTTAGCACGGTCATTTTTCCAAATGCCACAACGAAGCTATTTATAATCGCTGATGAAAATACGCGGGAACAACGCCGTTTGCAAGAAATGCAAAAAAAAGGCCTTATGGTAAAGGATGGCGCACTATCAGAACGTGATAAGCGCGATCAATCTAGAAAGACCTCTCCTTTAAAAAAGGCAGCAGATGCACATACAATTGATACAACATATTTATCAATAGAAGAAGCGTGCGCTAAGGCACTATCCTTTATATAAATCAAAAAACTTCATGAATACTTAAATCTTGTGTATCGGTACTTTTAGGGTCTGTTATCAGTCCCTAAATTAGATTCAACAAACTGATTTTTTATATTTCATTTCAATGTTGTATCCCTAAAAAACCGCCCCGGTTCAGCTAATCCACAAGGCCCACTGGCATAAAATTACCATGCATCATAAAAAAACGTTAAAAGCTTTATAGCCTATAAATGCATACATTTTGCGTAACCCTAAAAACAAAAAAATAGTTTTTTACCCGTTAGACAAATATCGACTATTTATAGAACAGCTACCGATTGACTGAGGTGGTCCTGGTTGTTCGGACAGGAAAGCAGCAAAATTAAGAGATAGTTTATTAAACATTAGGCTGCTTTTAGCATCA
>PFNE01000034.1 GCA_002791835.1 Alphaproteobacteria bacterium CG_4_10_14_0_8_um_filter_37_21
GATGTATTTTTAGCGTATCGTGTTGCAAGACCTCGCCATCTTTTTAAATGTAGGAATGCATTTTCCACTAAGTGGCGCGATTTATAGATTTGTACGTCATGCGCGCGTTGAACTTTTCTATTCTTCTTTGAGGGAATCACAGGATCGATACGCCTTGCTTGACACTGTTGTATGATTGCATCGGTATCGTAAGCCTTATCCGCTAATAAAGATGTTGGATTTATACCCTTAATAAGATGCTCAGCCTGCGTGCAATCTGCTGTGGTACCATCTGTAATAAGCATTCTGATCGGCATACCATGCGCATCCACGGCCATGTGTACCTTGGTATTAAGCCCCCTTTTGAACGCGTCATATCTTGATTACCGCCAACAGCTCCAGCAGCATGAGGGTGAACTTTAACATGAGTTGCATCAATCATAATCCACTCATAATCAGGATCATTAACTAAGATTTCTAATAGCCCCTCCCACACGCCTTTATCTCTCCAGCGGCAAAAACGCCTGTGTGTATTTTTCCAGTCCCCATAATCAGGTGGAAGATCTCGCCAAGGCGCACCAGTGCGCAGAATCCAAAATACAGCGTTAATAAATTGACGATTATTTGTTGCAACACCACCCCAAGAACCTTTTTTACCAGGAAGGTGAGGCTCTAAAAGAAACCAAGCCTTATCAGAAATGTCGTGACGTCTATGTATTTGTGCCATAAAGCTCCACCTAGTGAAAAAATACTAAATGAAGAATAGCATTTATTTTAACTCATGACGACACTATCTAACAGGTAACGTATTTTCCTAGATATTCCATCCATTACTGAACAAAACTTGTAAACAAAGCACGATGGGTCTATATTATAAGTAGATATCTTAAGTTAAAGAGTAGCTTAAGTGGTTTCAATACACTTAGAGTAGGTTCATATTATGGTATTTCAAGATCCTAGGAAAATTTTAACTTTGAAATCAAAGCATGTTAAGCGCCCCCATTTGTATGAGGGGACAACAAAAACATTATTTAATGACACGTATGAAGACACCCTGATTTTATGTTTTAATGATACAAGCTTAATATCTCACAATAACAAAAATATTCCACACCAAAAAGCCGCAAACACAGAACTAAGCAAGTCACTTGTTCCTGGAAAAGGTATTATAAACAATCGCATATCAGAATTGTTTTTTACCCGGCTAGCAGACATCAATATTGAAAATCATTTTGTTGATCGTTTAAATATGCGTGAACAGCGTGTAAAATCCGCCTCTCCCTTGCCGTTTAAAATCACAATTCACAATGTGGCGCGTGGAGACTTTGTAAAACGCATGAACTTAACTGAAGGCCTGCATTTGCAAATGCCCATTATTGAATTTTCGCATAAACTAGATAACGGATCACCTTCTATCTTGTCAGAACAGCATATTGAATCTTTCAGTCTTGCTTCAAAAGATGAAGTATCTGAAATTTATGAAATATCAAATCGTGTGAATGATTTCATGCGCGGGCAGTCCTTAAGCGTTGGTTTGCAGCTTGATTATTTCTCACTTGAATTTGGTCAATATTTTTCTGGCGACTTCTTTGAAGTCGATTCAAGCCTAATTTTAATTGACGAACTTTCTCCAGATACAATGCACTTTACAGATATTGGTTCACAAAAATGCTTAAGTGGCACCACTAATGATAAGGCCGTTTATGAAGACATTGCTAACCGCTTTCAAGTATTAAAAAATGGCGGACCCGAAGATTTAAAACAAAAAAAGGATTCGTAACACAAATTATGCCTTTATGTATTAACACTGTTCAAAAAATGATAGAAGATGCCCTACCTGGTGCAGAAGTAAAACTTAAAGACTTAGCTGGTGATAATGATCACTATGAAGCGGTTGTAAAAGCGTCACAATTTAAAGGAAAATCCATGGTGGAACAGCACCAGATGGTATATGCTGCTTTTAAGGGAAAAATGGGAACACAATTACATGCCCTTGCCTTAAAAACTTATACACTATAATTATTAGGAACTTTATGTCAGATATTTTAAAAACAATTGAAGCAGATATTCAGTCAAATGACGTTATTTTATATATGAAGGGCGATAAAACTATGGCAAGATGTGGTTTTTCATCTGTCATACTACAAATGCTGCAGCGTTTAGATGTACCTTTTAAAGCTGTTGATGTTTTGCAAGATGAAGCTGTGCGCCAAGGTATTAAAGATTTCAGCAACTGGCCAACTATCCCCCAGCTTTATATTAAAGGTGAGTTCATGGGCGGGTGCGATATTGTTAAAGAGCTGTATCTATCTGGCGCCTTAGAAGAAAAATTTAAAGAACATAACCTTATTTAAGATAATGAAAAAACAAACAGAACGCATTATAAAAAGAAAAAGAAAAATCCCCTTTTTTATAAGGCTTGTTTTTTTGTTTATCGTGCCTGCTCTGATAACAATTAATTGGCTTTTTATTGAGGTCTCCTATTACCCAGATTCCAGATATACAACCCCGATAAATAGCACTGACAGTACAAAATGGATTGCTTCAAGCAGGTTAGCTTATGGGTATTCTCAACATTCCTTTAACAACTTACCTTACGAAATGGGATTATCCTTTAATCGTATTTTTGCAAAAGATCCTGAAATTGGCGATGTTGTTATTTTTTATAATCAGCTAGATCAAGGTAAATATTATAACAAACGTTGTGTTGCAAAATCTGGTGACACAGTTCAAATAAAAAAAGGCATTGTATACATTAACCAGGCGCCACTAAAGTTAGAATTTGTAGGTGAATTCCCAAGTACAAGCAATAATGGCAGCGTTGCAATCAATAAAGAATATGTTGAAACGCTACCAAATGGTGTTCAATATATAATTCGTAAGCGATATCAAATACATGAATCACACTATCAGTACGATAATACAGAAAAGTTTATCGTGCCTGAAGGACATATTTTTGTTCTTGGAGACGATAGAGATAACTCAATAGATAGCAGAGAAGCAAAAACTGTCGGCTTTGTTCCATTAAATAATCTTGTTGGAAAACTTATCTGGCACTGGTAACCTAAGTTAAACCTTAAAAAATAAAGTAGAGTATATGAATTGCGATAAAAAAGACTGTAAAAAAAAGTTGTGGGCCTATTTATTAAAAGGGCGTGCAGACTTTATTGATGAAAGTCAAAAGTTTTTACGCTTTGTTGTAGAATTAGCTTGGGCGTTTGTTGTGGCTATGATCGTTAGATCATTTCTATTTCAGCCCTTTATCGTACCAACAGGGTCCATGATTCCAACCGTTTTGGTAGGTGACTTTTTATTTGCAAATAAAACAGCTTATGGGTACACAAAATATTCTCTCCCCCTACAAATCATTCCATTTGAAGGGCGCATTTGGGCAACAGACCCAAAAGTTGGTGATGTTATCGTCTTTAATAACCCACTTGATGATGGTAAAGATTACGTAAAACGCTGTGTTGCACGTGGTGGTGATCGTGTTCAGGTTAAAGGGGGTATACTGCATATTAACGGCAAACCATTACCTGTTAAATATGTGCGCGAATTCGCTAGTACAGACCATAATGGACGTGTTGTGATGGTTAAAGAATATATTGAAACACTACCAAATGGTGTTGAACACCCAATTCATAAACGCTACGCTTTTGATGCAACGAATTATCAATATGATAATACCCAGGAATTTATTGTTCCTGAAGGGCATTCTTTTGGTATGGGTGATAATCGCGATAATTCAATCGATAGTCGTGAACTCCGTCAAGTTGGCTTTATTCCAGATACTAATTTAATTGGAAAAGCAGTGTTCCGCTGGATGTCTATTGAGGAAGCCCGTTGGTGGGCTGTATGGGAATTTCCGTGGTCAATTCGTTATAGCCGCATAGGAACATTTGTGAATTAAAGTATGATTCCAACTTTTAAAAATAAAAGATTGACCACCCAAGCGTTAACGCATCCAAGTTCTGGCCGAACAAAAAATGATTCCTCTTTTGAAAGGCTAGAATTTTTAGGCGATCGGGTTTTGGGCCTTGTAATCGCTGAAGAACTGTACACAACCCATACGAATAAAAAAGAAGGCGAACTTGCAAAAGAGTTTGCGTTTCTTGTGCGTAAGGAAACATGTAAAGCCGTTTTTATTGATTTAAAATTAGATCAAAAAATAAAAGCGAGTGAGAAAGAAATCGGTCTCGTAACTTCACATATTGTATCGGATGCTTGTGAAGCATACCTTGGTGCATTGTTTGTAGACCAGGGGTACGCTGCTGCAAAGGCATTTATTTTGAATGCTTGGGGCCCTTATTTGTTGGGTGATAAAGAATTACCTGTCGATGAAAAAAGCACCCTTCAAGAATTGATTCAAAAAAAATATAAGCAAACACCTATTTATACTCTTGTTGAAAAAACAGGAACTGACCACGAACCTGTGTTTAAAGTATCTGTTAAAATCCCTAAGTATGATTCAGTTTTTGGCAATGGTCCAACGCGAAGGCTGGCCGAAAAAAATGCAGCCGGCCTTATGCTTAAGAAAATAAACCGTACGATATAAATTTTTTCGCCACCAAATCAGTGGCTACCTAGTGTTAGGGCATTATCATGACTGCACAGCCTTAATATCTTACGTATGCTCGCCTATTTGATGAATGGTCACAATGCCATTCTCGTCTCTCGTATAAAACAAACGATGCTTTTCATTCATCTTCACTTCAATAAGAAGTTGATTGCCAGTACGGAATTTCTGGCTAATCACGGAATTACGCCCTAAAGATTTTGCTTGTCTAGGACATCCTGAATCCATCAGTTCTTGAATAATAGCATCTGTTTTTCCTGGCAGGATTGCTTCCATAGAATCTTTTTGCACTTGAACTGCCGGGCTTATGTCAACACGTGTCACTGGAATTTTGAAAGAGGGTGTCGTGTTTTTTAACGTAATTCTAGCTTCCTCACACCGTCGCTTTAGGACTTCTTTCATTTGTTCTTTTCCTGCTTTTTTTAACGCTACAAGCCTTGCAGTCTCTTCAGATTTTTGTTGGCGTTCGCGCTCTGCGTCAGCTAATTGTAAACGCATTTGCTCCTCTGTTAGTTGCAGGTCTGGATGCGGTGCCTTTACCTGCGCTTCAACTTCATCAGCAGGTAGTATTTGTCTTTGCTCTTCAGCAAAATCTGTATCACTCTGAGCTAATTCAAGGGTGGTTCTGCATAACTCTACATATGGAATAACTTTATATCCAGCCTCAAGTGCAGACTTAAGGTAAGGCAATGCTTCTGTATAGAAACCCAAATTTGAATACGCAATTCCTAAAGCAAATTGAGTGCGTGATCTATCTTGATCGTCTTGTGACAATTCTTTAAAATCTTTTTGAATAGCCTTGAATCTATCATCTTTATTGTTGAGTTTTTTATCTTTATATTCGTTTTTTGAATGTTTTGCAATCAGCATCCAAAGGCAAATATTACGCTGAACATTTGTGCTTTCAATATCAGTTAGAATTTGGTAACAAGTAAGTTCTGGGTCTTGAATAGGACCACTACCATCAAGATGTTCTGTGATTTCCCCTAATAAAACAGCACGTGCAAAGCACTCTCTAGCTAAGGGAAGCTTTGATCTATGCCAATATTTTGCGGCAATTTGGGGTCTATTGGCAATAACTTCTTTTGTTTCAGGGTCTATCTTTATCTGCCTTGCAATAATGCGCGCCCCTAAAGTATAGTTAATTTCATCTCTTATTTGGCAGTTAACCCTTTCTGATGTTAAGGCCATATAATATAACCGCCCCATTTCTGTGTACTTCTTGTCGAGCGTTGAAATATCTGTCGTGCCATCAGGATGAATGTTTAAAAAATCAAGGCAGTTTGCTAAGTTAGCAAATTCATCGCATTGAAAGTACAAGGCTGCTGCAACTGTTGCTTGATTGAATTTTGTGCTAATGTTTGTTTTGCCATCCGGATGAACACGCAAACTGTTTTTAAAAATAATATTTGCTAAGTAATATTTAGTGTGCGCATGCCATGTACTATCATTTTTTTGCAGTTCTTGAAAGTAAAGATCTGCCATAATTTTGTCTTTGTTTAAGGGGGTAATGATAGTGCCATCTGGTGCTTCGGTTACCCTGCCTTCCTCAATATCTTGCGCATAGAAAAAATAGTTATCTCCCTGAAGAGCGTCAATCAACCTTAAAAAACGTTCATCACATGTCATTGGATTAGTCAAATCATCATCGCTTAAATATTTATGTACAGAATAAGGAGTTGTGAGTATGGGTTGTGGGCGCATAGCCGCAGCACTATACAAGGCTGCAAAGTTTTGTTGCACTGAAAAAGTTTTAGAAACTTTCATTTTGTATTCAACGGCCAAATGCATTAAAGATTCAATGGCACACAGATTAAATTGGATTGCATCTTTTAAAATAGAATCAAGCTCTCTTTTGCTACATTTCTTAGAATCGGCAAGCACTGTGCCGGTTTTTGTAACGGTACATGTATTTGGATTAGCATTTTGTAAAAAATTATCGATGGCATCCAAAATTTCTGTTTTTGATGCCACTTTGATCAGTGCTGCTTGTGTTGCGGCCTCTGCTTTTTTTTTGGCTTTTTCTGAACGCATAACAGAAGCATTTTCCCTAGCAAGGCGATCCAACATTGCATCTTCAGTTTCGGCGGGGTTATGGCCACAGCCCCTAGAGCCTGATTTTTTATTCTTGCCACCCTGTTCTGCTGCTAAAACTAAATTGGAAAGGCATAGCCCTAGAAGAAATACTGTTAATGATTTATTTTTCACATCAATACCTTTAGTTTAATAATTATATTACATAGTATAATTATTTGTCATACTCTTGCAAATTTTCTTTTATTGTCATGTTCAGTGCAAAAAAAAACTTTATCTATATCTTTTTATGACAAAATCTTGCCAAATGCCACATAATCTATTATAAATAATGAATATGTCCCCTTCGTCTAGAGGCCTAGGACACCACCCTCTCATGGTGGAGACACGGGTTCGACTCCCGTAGGGGATACCATTTTGTGTATG
>PFNE01000010.1 GCA_002791835.1 Alphaproteobacteria bacterium CG_4_10_14_0_8_um_filter_37_21
AAAGAAATAAAGACTAAAAAACTGACAAAGTATAAAAACTTGTATTGTATTATTTATTATCTTAAAGCTTTAAATCTAATCCAGTAAAACCGAACCAAAACTAAAACCCAATTTAATAAGGTCTTAAACTTATAAAAAGATCTCAGCAGTAAAGCTTAAAAAACATGAAAATTTAAGAGTTAAAACTCTTTAATTCCCGAACTTTTTAGACTTTTAACACAATTAAACCAGCCTTTAACCGGCAGCTTGTGTTCGTCGCTGTCTGTAGTTAATATAGCGCCCCATCCCCATCACGTCAACCCTTTTTTTTAAAAAATATTAACTTTTTTTTAAAAAATCGCATTTTTTTATTCTTTATAACCCTTAAAACTTTTGTAAATGGCGAAAATAACACGCAGAACATATAAAAAACCCACCTTAAAGGTGGGCTATATAATACAGTGTTAAAGGTAAAGAACCTAGAAATCAACAATAACGGCAGTGCGCAAATTAAATCCGCGGGGACGGATTGAAACTGCTGCTACAAGTCCATCTCGTTTTGCAGAATCAGAATTCATATAGTTAGCTATGACTTGTTTATTAAAGGATAGAATATATCCCGCTGTAAACCGTACTGATGTATTCTCTGATATTTTATACGCAGTTCCAATTGTGGGCTCTACTGCAAAAACAAACTTCTTTTTTGACATATAGTTTTTTTTGTTTACTTGCCCAGAATCTGTTAAATGCGACCCTGTCACAGAATAATTTGACGCTGAAAACCGCACACCTAAAAGTGCACTTATATTTTTAGTCAATTTAATATCAACCCCTGGCATAAAGCCTAAAGTAAACCTTAATTGAACTTTTAAATTTTCCCGCGTCAAATGATTTCCACGCACATCCACATCAAAATTCATAGATTCCTTAGCTTTTCCATGAAAATTGGCATCAACCTCCATAAAGGGTGTCAAAACATTATTCATTTTAAATGAATAACCGGCCAAAACACCTAAAGAAAGCGTAGAAAAAGAAAAAGTTCCAGGCGTATAACTAAACTGCTGCAAGGTATTATTTATCATATCTTTGCCCTTTATTTTAGGGTTTGAATGTATAAGCGCAAAACCGAATTGTCCACCAGCATAGGGACTGGCAACTAAAAAAGTGGATGACAGTAAAACCATCGAAACTATTGTTTTCATTAAATTTCCTTTAATTTTATAAATTTTATTAGTCGTAGTTGCGTGTATTTTTTTGAAAGTCAGCCCTTGAGGCTGCTCTTGCAGCAGCAAGTTCACCTTGCAAGCACAGAACTTCAGCTTGCAAACCAGGAACCTGGTCAACTATTCCTTGCAAACGATCAACTTCAGTACTTAAATCAGTAATTTGCAGATCTCGTGCATCAATAGTAGCAACATGGGCGGCAACTTGAGTACTTAAACAAGCAACGTCAGCATTCAAACCAGGAACCTGGTCAGCTAACGGTCGCAAACGATTAATTTCAGTACTTAAATCAGTAATTTGCAGATCTCGTGCATCAATAGTAGCAACATGGGCGGCAACTTGAGTATTTAAACGAGCAACGCCATCTTCCAAACCAGGAACCTGCTCAGCTATAGCACGTAATTCATCACACTCTTGATCACGAGCAGCTATCGTTTCATCACGATCAGCAACTTCAGCTTGCAAAGCATTGGCGGTTTCTAAAGCATCTTGATACTGAGATACGATCCCCTGATTAACACTCTTTAATTCCTGTCTTTGTCTAGCTATTTTTCTGATCCAGTCAGCACTTTTCTGAACTTGGATATTAAGTCGATCGATGGCAGCATCACGAGCAGCAATGGTAGTGGCATGAGCTAAAACTTTAGCTTGCAATTGCATAATCTGAGCATTCAACTCAGAAAGCGGACCAGCATCCCTACTATTTGGGTCAGTCTGAACTTCTACATTGACAGGAGGCACACAAGGTTTAGCACACATTGCCAACATAGCCTCCTGAGATGATAGCCCATCTGGAGAGACAGATGCCCCGTCACTATCTAGCGCGACTTGACCTGGTGAAGATTTATTTTTATATTCCTGAATACGGCCAACCAAAACGCGAATAAAACTATGCGAAACCTCAAGATTTTGACTATTACTTTCAGCTAAGGCGGTGGCCTTCTCTAACAACTGTAGACCTGCATTTGAAGGGATTCTTAACTGTGTTTCTGAACATTCAACGCAACTAAGAGTAGTGAGCGCCACGGCAGCAAACGTAATTAATAAAAAATGCTTATATTTCATACAGTTCTTTCATAAATAGAACTCCTTGAGAGTTGAAATACTGTCAAGTACATCAACTCCAAAGAAGATATTCAAACTACACACTAGGGCAAAAAAATTATCAACTTAGTTGCCTTAATGTTATCTTTTCCCTCTTGCAGCTTTTTTGCCATCTTGAGCAACAGGCTGGTCAGTATCAGGCATATTAATTTCAACAGACGCTAACATTGCTGCTATATCCTCCATAACTGTTGACTTTTGTTGCACAGCTTCTAATCTTTTCTCTATTGCAGCCTGCTCTTCAGTTGTACCAAAATTAATAACACTCAAAGAATCTGCGTGTTTTTTAACTGCAACTTCCATAGCACTTGCGTGCTTTGCTTCTAACGCCTCAAATCTTGCAGCATTGCTCGTTCTTTCTTCTTGCAGTACACGAACAACACAACCCACAGCGTTTATCGAAGAAAGCGCATCTTTCTGATGCGCCTCTGAAGAAGCTAATGCAATATCCCTTTCTTTCATAAGTTTTTCAACTCCCTGCTGAATTCCCTCAATGCTATGTATCGTAGGTCTTGCTGCTTCAGAAGCTTGAATACAACAAAGTGTTGCCATACTAACTGTTGCTAATAATATTTTATTTAGTTTCATTTTTTTTCCTGTTTTATAAACGTTATTTTTATGTGAATTTCTTCACGACTTATCTGCCCACCTCATTCAGACACCTTGCCACTATAAGATAGGAAGAATTTTTTAAGAATTTATTTTTTTCAGAAGCTCCGCATCGTCCTCTCCTGGATATACAATTCTAAGCTGTTGCAATAAAAAATTCTTAGTCTCTTCAGAACACTGGGTAGATTTCTTCACATTAGGCGAACTGTCTAGCAAATTTTGAATTCTGCCCAACTGATTCTGGTATTCTGCAGAGTGAGTAGTACCGCCACTAGAAACCACTAATGAGTGACTACCAAGATAGTCAATATAGGATTTCCATTTTTGTATCTTAGCCTGTTGAAACTTTATATCTTCTTCCAAATCATCATCCTGCACATCCACCTCTTTCCTAGCTTCATATCCCCTCAACTTTTTAGTCAAGGACTCATCAATATAAGAACGCAAAAAGTCAATTCCACCTTGTTGAGAAACTCCTATCAACAACTCTCGCTCCTTACAAAGAGTTTCTACCTGATCATCAACAATTTTAAGGGCGTCTTCTGCTTCCTTACGCCTTCTGGACTCCTCATTTAAAGCTTCGGTGAGTTTATCTCGTTCCGCACCATCAACATCCTCACCATATGTTTTTGTCCGGCTTGATTCTACCCCCACTGAATTTGCAACAAATTCTGACATTGTTCCATTTACATCTGCAATTTGCTCTGGAGAAAAAATTGTGGAGGAAAAAACATTTAAAGGCATCAACATCCCTCCAAAAAAAAAGAGCAGCCTTCTAAACATTCCCATTACACCCTTCTCTTTTTTGCCTTCTCAGCAACTGCAGCAGCAGCAGTTGCCTCTTTTCTAACCGTTTCATCATAAGCTTTCAAAGCATCAATAAGGCACTGTTTTCTTTCACCTACAACGATATCGCCATTAGCAACAAAAACATCTGGACGCAAAACAGAAGTTGCGTTAGATCTACCCGATGGAGCTTGAGAGGCAGAATCAGCGTCTCTTTTCTTCTTCTCGTTAGTTAATTGCAGAATAGCTTTTTGTAGAGCCTTGTTCTCTGCAGCAGTAGTTTCTGCTTGCTCCTTTTTCAAACCTTCTGTTTGAGTAACCTGCTCTTTAAGACTTTCATTTTCCAATTCAAGATTAGCTACTTTACTATTCATATTTTTTGCTTCACCTTCAAGGTCAGCAATTTCTAATCTTAAAGAACGTTCCATATCATCATAATGCGCCTTGGTCGATTTTAGTAGATGCTCTGCAATCTTTAGCGTTTTAATATAGCCTTCATAGCGAAGCTTAGTTTGTTTTATCTTTGAGTCTATATCCTTATCTGAACCCACAGCACCATGTATACTTGACGGGTCTTGTAGGGCAAATACTTTACAAGCAGTAGACCGCAATGTTTTCCATACTCTATTATCCGCAGAAAACCATGTAGTTTCTTGATGAGAGAGCGATACAGGAGAGCTTTCTTCACCCTGGACTGATAGAGAAGATTTTTCTTGCTTCAAAGAACCTCCATTATCAGCAAACATTTTCTTAATCTCTTCTTCTTTTATCTTTCCATCATCATCAACAACGTCAGACAATTGTTTAATATAGTCTTTTAAAGTTTGCGCATGTTCTTTACCAAAGAGCTCAATGCTAACTTCAATGAATGCCACTGTATTTTTATAGCTTCCGCTGTCATAATCAGACATAACGATAGCGCAAGAGATGGGGTCTTCATTAGAACGCTTTTGTGGGGAGTATACAACACGATTATGAGGACTAGAAGCATGAGGAGAAGGAAAGTCAAGATTAGAAGCATGTAAAGCAAAACTGCTTACACTAAGACCGAAAAGTATTTTTTGTAAATTTTTACAGTTCATTTAAACCTACCTTAGTTAATTAAAAATTACTTTTTTTATTTTCGTTTACTTGCCGTTAATATAATTAAAATAAATATTAAGTTAAAAAACAAATTCAATTGGATTTTAGCAATAACCTTAAACGTAGTCAATAGCTATTTTACATTTTTTTAAAAAAAATTATGCACTTTAAAAAACGCATGCAAACAAAGCCATACCTTGAAAACTGTTTTAAAAACAGAAAAAACGAGCACACATTTTTCTAACGCCTGTTAACTGTTTATTAATTTATTTGTCTCATACTGTTAATAGAGGGCCACTGATTTGGTGGAGGAGGAATTATGTGTGATTCCTTGGCGGCAGTCATACCCATAGTTAATGTGGGAATAATGCCCTCTATCCTAGGGCCGGTATACTAAACTCTGATATCGAGTACAGTATACAGGTTTTGCGTTAAATGCGTAAATCATTTATACGCCGTGATTCTTGTTAATTCTTTGTTAAGGATTTTAAGGGTGCGGGGAGATTGCAGCTTTGTGGTGGAGGAGGCGGAGGCACAAATTTTGTGGGAACTTACGGAGGCCCATCAGACAATTATTGCAATCGGTTTCTGCCCACAATAACACCAAAGCCATACCTACATATACATAAAAACCACAATACAATTCACCATATACATACCCTTTTCTACCTATATAAGTGCTTCACCCAATCTTTACGACCATTTCTTTTCGTTAAAATTTTAACCCAGCCTGCTAAATTATCACTTCTTTGAAGATGTTGCCCGTCATACATAGATTCAATCTGCGCTGTATTTGACAATATAGCGTGCACCTCTTTATGTGCCGTTAAAGCATAATCTGCATCATTTTGATCTATACCAAAAAACTGACTTCCTGTTTTTTGTGGTCGTGCATCAGAAATATTTCTAGGTAATTTATCTTCATCCATCACAGATAGTTCATGAAACTTATCCTGCAAATCGCCCATGAGTTTTTCTTGAAACTTCCCAACGACTTCAAACAACATCGTAAAAAATAAACAGCTCCAAGCACCTGATAGACGGTCCAGCAAAACCATATGAAACAAATAATAATGCTCGCATTTTTCCTGCACGCACCTGCAAGGATTACTGCTTTTTTGGAAGGTCATTTTAGAAAACGATACATCTTGCAATATTTTTTGACACAAATCTTCTATTAAGTGCTTATCCGTTAAAGACGAAGACACATTTTTAATGGTACCCTCAGGTGATAAAAGACTGCTGAGCAATACAATATTTTTTAAATTTTTCTCATAATCTAAGCCTGCTGCAATCTCTACTTTTGCAGCAATTGGCAAAACCTTATCATCATAAAATATAGAATGCTGAACTTGTTCTAACAAGCCATCGCGCAAACGAAATGAAAATTGCAACATCTGACGATCACGCATAACAGATCGTCGATATTGCTCTGGTATATCAGTCTCACCAACTAAATTTTTCAAAAAAAATGTCTTCAGATGATCTGTCATTTTATGCTGCATCCTTTAATGTTAAAAGATCTTTCAGTTCAGAATCTGTAAGTTCTGTAATCCAGCCTTCACCCTCGCCCACTACACTTTGTGCTAAGGATATTTTTTGTTCAATCATGGCATCAATACGATCTTCAATTGTTCCATTACAAATAAAGGTATGCACAGAAACAATTTTCTTTTGCCCTATTCTGTGCGCTCGGCTGGTTGCTTGGTCTTCAACAGCCGGGTTCCACCAGCGATCATAATGAACAACATGGTTTGCTGCAGTTAAGTTTAAACCAATACCACCCGCCTTTAAAGATAGAATAAAAATATTTGATGAATTTTCTTCTTGAAAATCTTGCACCATCTTACCACGGTCTTTTGCTGGTGTACTGCCGTTTAAAAAAGGTACTTTACGACCTGTTTTTTCATGAATTAATGTCGTTAAGATTGTGCCCATTTCCTTAAATTGCGTAAATATCAATACTTTTTCATCATTTTCTAAAATTTCATCCAACAAACCATACAAAACATCCATTTTGCCAGAATCACCTTGAACAGCATCTTTGGTAAATTGCGCTGGGTGATTACAAATTTGTTTTAAACGCATCAAGGTCGTTAAAATAAGACCGCGCCTCGCAAGACCATCTTTCGTTTGCGATAGCTCACTTAACATATTATCGACACATGCCTTATATAGCGATGTTTGCTCCAGGCTTAGTTTACACACAATCTTATGATTAATGCGATCTGGAAGATCTGAAATAATCGTTGTATCTGTTTTTAAACGCCTTAACATAAATGGAGAAACTACAAGCTTTAACTGCTGCGCCACTTTTTGTGCATTTTCTTGTTGCTCTTTTTTATTACTATAAGACAAAGCACGCCCATACTGGCTATTAAACCAAGTCTTGTTTCCTAGCAAACCATGGTTTACAAAATCCATTAAGCTCCAAATATCTGTAGGTCTATTTTCAATAGGCGTACCTGTTAAAATAATGCGGTGACGCGCATTCAAATTTTTTACAGCTTTTGTTTGCTTTGCATTCGCATTTTTAATATTTTGTGCTTCGTCTAATATAATAGCTTCCCAAAGCTGTTGCTTTAAAAACGATAAATCCCTATCAGCAAGACTGTAACTCGTGATCACAATATCAGCATCAAAAAAATTTGCGTCTTTATCTCTGTCTGCACCATGATGAACATGATAAACAAGTTCAGGGGCAAAAATAGACAGCTCCCTTTGCCAGTTAGACAGCAGTGAGGTAGGACAAACTAATAAAAATGGTTTTTTAGATATTTTACTGTCTTGGCGAACACGTAACATATAAGCAATTGTTTGAATCGTTTTACCAAGCCCCATATCATCTGCTAAACATGCACCAAGGCCTGCTTGCCGCATAAAACATAGCCACGAATACCCACGAATCTGATAAGGACGCAAAACTGCATTCAATCCTTCAGGCGGTTCTTGTTCTTTTATAGGTGTTTGACCACGAAGCTGTTGAAACACTTTTTGCAACCAACCAGAAGAAACATTATAATTTATGCCATAAGCAGCGTCTGCACGTAACAGATCAAAGGGTGTTAACTTATTCTTTTGAATTTTTTTAACTTGCTTTAAAAACGAGTGCAGTTGATGCACATTCACAGGAATCAAGGTATCCCCACTCATGTAATGTGTTTGATTATCATCTGCTAGTTTTTGCAATTCCTCTAAAGAAACGGGGGTGTCCCCCAATAAAATGTTCCACTTTATATTAGAAATTGCGGCTGGAGAAAATAAACTTTCCTCTTTTTCATGTTGGTCTGCTTCAATAAAAATTTCCGCTTTGGGGGCAACAGGCACGTGCGTCATCCCTGTTGGCAAGGATACTTTGCACCCGGTTACTGCTTGAATTTCTTTTACTTTTTCCAACACAGATGACATCTCAGCAATATTAATCATACCTTTGATTTTTAACATTTTTTCTATGTGTTGGGTTTTTAGCGTCGCATGCAAAATATCGTAATATGGCTGTTTCTTTTTTCCATACAAGGTATTTAAACTACATTCTGTCCCATTCTTATTATCAAACAAATCAACACGGCACCGAAAAAGATTCGCATTGTCTTCATTTAATTCAAACTTAATAATCGGTGTATAATAAGCATTATCTTGATAGAATTCTGAAATTTCAGGCATAATACGTTCAGATAATTTTGGATCATCCAACAGTAAGGGTTCAGCTTGTGCATCCAACATATTATTTAAAATAGTTTTAGTCTTACTATCTAAAGTTTTTGTTAGTTTTAGATCAAGCATTTGCGTATGCGTCATAATACTGTTCATCGCAGCATCCATAAGCTGCCTTATAGCAATAAAATGATCTGAACACCGACCAGCATCTAAGATGAAAAATGATTCGGGCATAGATTGTGCGAGCTTTTCTATATAAAAGCGAACATCATCTTTTAAGCTTGCACACCATTTAGTGTATAGTTTTCCATCTGTATTTGAAAAATGTGCATAATAAGATCGTGCATCAAACAACTGTGACGTAATGCGCATTAAAAGGTGCGTTAACGTAAACGTGTTTGAAAAATGAACATTCATAAAGTTTTTCTTAGGAAATTCTTTTTTTATACGTGTTGGCGCATAGGGCATAAAGCCATGCAAGGGAATTCTATAGGCGTGGGTAGCGTATTTTTGAAACTCTGTACTGTCCCCTTTTACATCAACAATACCTTCTTTAGTAGGCAGTGAAACAGTGATTACCTTCAGTTCTGAAACGTATCTTTGCTTTAATGCACACTTTATTGCAACGTTTTTTAAAATAGACTTTTCAACTTCAATGAAATTGACACCGTTTTCTACAGAAACATTGTCTGTTAACCCCCAAATATAGAGATGTTTTTCAAAATAAGAAACATTAATTAACAACGAACAAGTCCTATTATAGTTAAGCGCATATACCTATATAGCAGATATAGACAAATATTTCAATGTTTTGCACTTAGAATGTATCAATATTTTCTGAACACATTCAATATATTCAATTACTGCCTAAAGATTTAAGCTCTCCTGGTTTCAAGTCACCTAAACTGTAGGGCCCAAATGCAACACGAATAAGGCGATTAACTTGCAAGTCAAAATAGTTTAATATGCGTCTTATTTCTCTATTTTTTCCTTCAGTTAAGGTTACCAGCATCCACGTATTTTTACTGTCATTTTTTTTGACATCATATTCTATGTGAATTGGTTTGTAATGAATTCCCTCTATCGTAATGCCGTTTTTCAATTCATCAAGGGCTTTATAGTTAATATCGCCAAATACACGTACACGATATGTCCGTTTCAAGTTAGATGAAGGTTTCTCATATTCATGCGCAAAATCTGGACTATTGGTCAAAAGCAATAGTCCTTCTGAATTATAATCCAACCGACCAACTGAAATGATATAACCATTTTCATGACGTATTTTCTTAACGGCCGGCTGATCAAAAACAGTATCTCTATCATGTTCATCTTTGTGAGAGGTTATAATACCCGTTGGCTTATAAAAAGCCCAAATTTTAAGATCCATTTCACGTTGGATAATCTTATCATCAACCAAAACAGCATCACCATCTTGCACAATATAAGGTGTGTTTTGGACTTTGCCATTAATTTTAACACGCCCACCGTCAATCATTTTGTCAGCATCACGTCGTGAACAGATACCGTGATGAGAAATAAATTTATTAAGGCGCATTTAATTATCTTTTAAAGTATTCATATGACACAATTATATAATTGTTATGATGTTAAAGCCAATCATTTTAATCTTGATTTTCTACCTCTATTAGAGGATCCTGATAATAAGGGCTTTTTATTGTTGCACTTTCTTGATTATTAGTTGTTCAAAATGCGGTAAGGCATATCACGTTGATCCTGCAGAGTTGCCACAAGCAAAAACACGCAACTACAAAGGTATTGCGCATAAAAACAGAACCCCTGGATGGTTTTTATCTTGCCAACACTGCTTGCACGAATGGTGGTTCAACGCACCGCAAGGCTTTTCATGGTATGATGGCGGAAAACAACCAAATAATTTTGGCAAAACGATCGCCCGTACACCAACAAAATATTATGACCACACTGATTTGTCTGGTTTGCATGCATACAACCCATCAGCTGAACAATATGATAAAGCGTATCATGATCGCGTTATGCAAGAACAGTATTCACCCTTCAATGATGCTGGGGCGTTTACTGCACTACCTGCTATGCATGAACTACAAGAAAGGGCTAAAGTTTCCAGCTCATACAAAATAATTATCTTATTATTGGTAGCAATTATCAGCCTTGCCCTAGCTTATTCTTTTGGCTACTTCACCATTATTCAAACAGTACCACTTGTTCAAAATGGACAACCCCTAAATATAGCAGACTCACAAAAGTATTTTTTAGGATTAAGCATACAAAACGTTCGATTTTCCTCTGTATGCCATAAAGATGGGGCTACATTAAATGTAACTGGCGTTATATTTAATCCATCTGAGGAAACAAAAAAACTAGCGCCCCTAAAATTCAAGGCTTGGGCTGCTTGTGATGATACATCGCTTGTTAAAAACTTAACACAGAGCAATCCATACTGTCTTGTCAAAGCCTGGACACATAACGCTATACAACCTGAGATTCCTGCAAAAATATCTTTACCATTTCAAACGCAGGTGTCAATTCCCCTGGATATCAAAGTTTTAAAAGTAGATGTTGAATATTAAGATTAAATTAGATTAATTCAGCCTTTCTTTGATCTATAATATTTGATATATGTTAATCAAGTGTAAAATTCAAAAATAATAAGGTAAATATTAATGGCTATTTTTCAAAAACAGAAAAAAAACCAACGATCAGAAGTGTTGGCAGCCATTGATATCGGAACATCTAAAGTGTGTTGTGCTATTGCACGCCCTATACAAACGGCCAATAAAACACAAGTACAAATTTTAGGTTTTGGACAACAAGAATCAAAAGGTGTTCGAAACGGTGCAATTGTTGACTTAGAACAATTAGAAGACGCTATTGTTAACGCAGTCCATACAGCTGAGCAAAGCGCTGGACGAAACATTCGCAGTGTTTTTATTAATTTACCAACACCCGCTGTTCAGTTACATCGCATAACAACCAAAACATCTTTATCTGGCCATACAATTAATGATCAACACATTCATAAACTTATAAAAGCTAGCAGAGATTTTGAACATGTGCGTGACAAACAAATTATCCATATTATTCCAACCACTTACACATTAGATGAAGCCAAAGGGATTTTAGACCCCCGTGGCATGGTTGGAGAGACCCTACAGGCAAAACTATCTGTTTTAACAACACCAACTGGTTTAATACGCAACATTTCAAGTTGTATGGCGCGCTGCCACTTGGATATTGATGGTTTTGTTGCAGGTGGGTATGCATCAGGATTATCAACCCTTGTTGAAGATGAAACATCTTTAGGGGTTACAATTATTGATATTGGTGGAGGGTCAACAACACTTGCATCCTTTATAGATGGCGCATTAATTGATTTAACTTCTATTCCTATGGGGGGCGAACATATTACAAGAGATATTGCCCGTGTCCTTGCAACACCTATTTCACAAGCAGAACGTTTGAAAAATTTATATGGAACCTTACTACCAATTTCTGAAAATGATCGTGAAAGCATTATGATTCCACAACTTGGTGAAAATGCCGGTCATGCAACACCAAGTGTGTCAAAATTTTATCTATCAGAAATAATTCGCGCACGTATTGAAGAAATTTTTGAATACGTCAAAAAACGCATGAACACATCGAACATTGATAAACTTGCCTATCAAAGAATCGTCTTAACTGGCGGTGTTAGCCAGCTATCAGGTATAAGAGAACTTGTTTCAGACAAATTAGGGGGACAAGTGCGTATCGGTGTTCCTAATAATTTATTTGGGGATGCAGATTCAACAAATGTTCCCTCTTTCTCAACATGTGCTGGACTTTTGCAATTTGGTATCGATGATCAACAAAACTATAATCAAGCAGAATTAATTCAAGCAAATTTATCAGCAAGCAATAACATATTTACTAAAACAATAAGCTGGATGCGTGAAAATTTTTAACTAACTACACCCTGCCCTATCACCAGACAATCAGACTTAAAATACCAAAGGTCTTTTTCTCCGCTTTTTATAACCTATATTAAAGGGTGCCCAGAGCAACTTTTAAATGTGTTTTAGTGCTAATGCTTCATTTTACTAAGATGAATATGCATTTCTTTCATACCCTCATCAAATTGTGTTTTAACGTTTTTAAATAGTTTTTGATTAGATTTCAGCATAATATCAGATACATTACTAGAATGATCCATAGCACGACTCACAGCCATTTGCATACGTTCGCCTTGATCTGCCATATATTGTTGTGGGGTTTTATTTTTAAATTCCATGTTCTCACGCACCATCTCAGTTACATCATCAAAGGTGTTTTGCATAAAGCGACCTTGTAATTCTGTAATTTCACGCATAACCTCTAAGGCCATACGATTGGCATCTTGCAGCGACTGCATATTTTTTTTATTTGCAGCAAACGTTTTATCTGATCCAAAACCTGATTCTTGTGCTACTTTCTTTTGGAATTTTTTATATATGTCGGCACCTTTGTCAGCAAAAGGGTTAAAGCCTTGCATATCTTTTTGAATTTTTTCAGCACTTTTTTGAAACATATCCGCTATTTCATCTTGCGTATGTGGTATTTTGTGCTTTTCCTGAGAACGAGAGGTAGTCTCTTTTTTAGCACGTGATGATGCTTTTTTCTGTCCATTGCTTGATGTTGTCATTACAGATGTCTCCTACCAAAAAAATTCAAATCTAAAATTATACGGGCAGATTTAACACAACCCTTATGCCGCCAAGTGGAGAATCTTCAAGAAAGACCTGCCCCCCATGTGACCGTATAGCATCGCGAACAATACTAAGCCCCAATCCAACGTTACCACTTTGCGTATGGCGCGCTGTATCCAGGCGGTAAAACGGCTTAAACACATTTTCACGCTCACTTAAAGGAATGCCTGCACCGTTATCATCAACAAAAAACTGCAAGAAGCGCTCCCTTTGTGTAACAGTAATGTGCACACAAGTACCACTTACCTTAGAGTTTACTATTAAATTCGTTAATAAACGCTTAACAAGATCGCCTTTTAAGGAAAAAATTAATGAATTTGAATCTTTTTTATCCACATATATGATGTCAATTTTAAATGTTGGTGTTTGATATGGCTTGATCACCCCCTCTAACAGCTTTATTAAATCACAAAGTTTTCTCTCCTCCTGTTGCGATCCACGTGCATAATTTAAAAAACCTTCTAGCATAGATTGCATCTGCGCTAAATCTTCAAGCAGCTCTTTTTTTGCTTTTGTAGAATCCATCATAGAAAGCTGAAGCTTCATGCGCGTTAAAGGCGTTCTAAGGTCATGTGACACGCCAGCTAGCATTTGTGTACGCTCTGTTAAAAGCAAATTTAGGCGCTCCTGCATTTTAATAAACGCAGAACCTGCTAAACGCACTTCTGTCGCCCCCTCTGGCCTAAAATTTGCCACATCTCCTCCCTTACCAAAACAGTCGGCGGCTTTTGCCAACCTTTTAATAGGGCGTATTTGGTTGCGCATAAAAATTGCTGCAATTAACAAAAGAACGATTGAAGAAAAGCCTGTCCAGATTAAAACAAGGGGTGTTGTTCTACTAAATAATTTTTTACGCGTCATTTCATATTCAATGACGCCACGCACTGATTCAACTTGAATATTAATTTTATCATCTGTCATAAACACAAAATATGGCGCACTAATTTTGGTTTTAAGTGCGCTATCTATATGATTATAAAGCCACCCCTTTTGATAAAGACCGTGTGTATCTAAGTGCTTTTTATCAAGAATTTGAATGTTTATATTTAAACTCTCTTTTGCGCGCAGCAGCATTTTATCTACATTTTCTGTATTTTCTAACAAATCTAATGTTAATGAAATTTCTCCAGATATATTTTGTGAGAGTTGACGTAAAATTGTTTCAGTGTGACGATCCACAAAAATATAGCCTAAAACCATTTGCACAAGTAAAATGGGCATACCCAATATAACAAGTGCCCGCGAAAATAAGCTTTTTGGCCGTATTGTTTCTAAAATATTTTTAATAGTATTCACCAAAATAAGCAATACTTTTTATAATAAAACCATACTAGAAAAATTAAAATAGTGCAAAAAGTAACATGGTTTTTACAGCTTAGTATTTGATAAATATCCTACGGTTTACCAAAATAAATGTGATTTTCCAACTTGAACTATAGCATAAAATAGAAGATACTAAAATCATAGCTACTATAAAGTAAAAACATGACTCCTTTTAACCGCCGTCATTTTTTAAAGTATTCTGCGCTAACGGGATTAGGGCTATCCTCTATCAGTTTATTTTCAGGGTGCTCTGCCAAAAAAAAATCCGGCTTTAAAATTGGTTTTTTAACGCCTAAAACAGGTGCTGATGCTGAATCAGGAACGTCTTGTGAACGTGGTGCACGTATTGCAAAAGATTTTTTAAAATCTCTAAATGTTGATTTAGAAGTTGTCATTGTTGATACAGAATCTAATCCAGAAGTGGCCCGCCTAAAGGCAGAAAAACTTATTAATGATGGTGTTCATTGTTTAATTGGGGCCTATAATTCTGCAGCAACGGCAACCATTGCACAAGTTGCAGAACAACATAAAATACCCTTCATTATTAATATGGCAGCTGCAGATACATTAACTGAACAAGGTCATAAGTACTTATTTAGAAATTTCCCAACATCTAAAATGCTAGCAGACAATAGTATATCGGGTATGAAGAAACTATTTTCAGAAAATAAATTTACACCAAAAACGGGTACACTTATTGTTTTAAACGATGCTTATGGCCAAACAATGCTAGATGCCTTTAAAGTTGCACAGTCACAACAGCGCATCCCCTTTAAGCTACAAGAAGTCATTCAATTTGACACAAAGGCTAAAGACTTAAGCACGGAGGTTTCTAAAATTAAATCTGCCAACTCAGATATCTTAATGATTGTTTCTCGCATTAACTCAACCAATTTAATAATGAGAGAGCTTATCAGACAAAACCATAGCCCCAAAGCAATTATTAGCCCAGGCGGGCAAGGTTTTTATGAAGGACAGTTTTTAAAAAACTTTAAAGAAAAATCAGATAGTTTATACACAGTAAACGCATGGTTTGATCCAATATCATCTTTAACACAACGTGCCGTTTCTATTTTTCATAAATATTATCCAGAGAAATTATTTGAAATGAATGTTGCCTTTAGTTTGGAAGCTATATATTTGGCAACAATGGCCTATAAACAGGCGCAGTCTAATCATGCAGAAAAATTACAGACAGCCCTTCAAAACCTATCTTTACCAGAGGGTATTATTTACGGGGGCAATATAGAATTTGACAGTAAAGGGCAGCGTACAAATATTGCCAGTGTCGCCCTTATGAATAAAGAAGGGGTGCCACGCGTCGTATCACCTAAAGGCTTGCACGAAACACAAGCTATATTCCCCTTTCCAGGCTTTTAGGGTATATTAATATATATATTTCATAAAGCATACACTGGTAAATGATCACAATCGTATTAAAAGATGGTTCAAAGGGCGAATTTTCAAAAGGATCAACAGGGGACGATATTGCAAAAGCGATATCAAAAAATTTGTTTAAAGATGCTGTTGCCATTTTAATAAACGGTGAACAAAAAGACTTGAACTTACCAGTACCTAACAATGCAGCAATTGATATTATTACAAGATCTTCACCTGAGGGTTTAGAAATTATTCGCCATGATACAGCACACGTTTTAGCGCAAGCTGCAAAAGAAATATTTGAAAATATTCAAATTACAATTGGCCCTGCCATTGAAAACGGTTTTTACTATGATTTTTACCGTGAAAAGCCCTTTACACCAGATGACTTAAATGCACTTGAAAAACGCATGCGTCAAATTTTAGAGCAAGATACCCCTATTGTTCGTGAAGAATGGAGCAGAGATGATGCCATTCAGCTATTTAAAGACCAAGGTGAGCATTTTAAAGTAGAGCTTATTGAAGCAATCCCAGAGGGTGATATTATTTCGCTATATAGACAAGGACCCTTTGTCGATTTATGTCGTGGGCCGCACCTACCCTCTACCCGTCGTATTCGCCCTGCCTTTAAATTAATGAAACTTGCAGGTGCTTATTGGCGCGGCGACCACCGCAACCCTATGTTACAACGTATTTATGGAACCGCTTGGGCAACAGAGCAACAATTAAAGGACCACTTATTTTTCTTAGAAGAAGCTGAAAAACGCGACCACAGAAAATTGGGCCCAGCTATGGGATTATTTCACCAACAAGAAGAAGCTGTTGGTAATGTATTTTGGCACCCAAAGGGTTGGACCTTATATCAAACATTACAAAATTATATAGCAAAACGTTTAGCGCCAGAAGGGTATCAAGAAGTTAAGACGCCACAAATGGTTGATAAATCGTTATGGGAAGCTTCTGGTCACTGGGGTAAATTCCGTGAAAATATGTTTACAGTTAACGATGATGAAGATAAAATCCTTGCTATAAAACCCATGAACTGCCCATGTCATGTTCAAATTTTCAAGCAGGGTATTAAAAGTTATCGTGACTTACCATTAAAGATGTCAGAATTTGGTTCATGCCATAGGAACGAACCATCTGGTGCATTGCATGGAATTATGCGAGTACGTGCCTTTACACAAGATGATGGGCATATTTTTTGTACACCCAAACAAATTATTGAAGAAACCAAAAACTTTTGCAAATTACTAAAAAGTGTTTATACCGATTTAGGTTTATCAGATGTTCGCGTTAAATTTTCAGACAGACCAGAAACGCGTGCCGGAAGTGATGAAGTTTGGGATTTAGCAGAAAAATCTTTAATGGATGCAACCAAAGCATCTGGCCTAGAATTTGAGCTAAACCCAGGTGAAGGTGCCTTTTATGGCCCTAAACTAGAATTTGTTTTAAAAGATTGTTTAGGTCGAGACTGGCAGTGTGGCACATTCCAAGTTGATTTTGTACTCCCTGAACGACTAGACGCTGAATACGTTGGGGAAGATGGAAAACGCCACCGCCCTGTTATGCTACACCGCGCCATTTTAGGGACGTTTGAACGTTTTATCGGTATTTTAATTGAACATTACGCTGGAAAATTTCCTGTATGGCTGGCACCCCTTCAAGTAGTTGTAGCCTCTATCGCAACTGAAGTTAATCCTTACGCTGACGCGGTTTATAAACGTCTAAAAGAAAAGGGCATCAAGGTAGACTTAGATGTTCGCAATGAAAAAATAAACTATAAAATTCGTGAGCATTCACACCAAAAAGTACCCTATATTCTAGCTGTTGGAAAACGAGAGGCTGAAGAAAATACAGTATCTGTTCGCCAAATAGGTTCACAAGGTCAAACTGTGATGAGTGTTGACGAATTTGTTGCAAAAGTTGTTGAAGAAGCAAAAATACCTGGATAACGACATGACACGTAATCGTTGTCTATAGCCTAATTTCGGATCAGGTTTTACTTGTTAATGGCTGTATTTTTAGTTTTAAATATAAAAGCTATCAGGCCTTAAAAGATGTGAATCAATTCATGGGAAGTGTTGCCTTGCATACTAGGGGGCTACAATCTTCTCCGTTACGATTCTTTATTGATTCTGTCTTATAGAATAAATAGTTCTTTTAATATCCATCAAAATTACCCATCCAAAATATAAAGTATGCTTTATAGGTGCACGCAACCCTCAACAAACAGTTAATCTTTTAAAAAGTCTTCTAAGCGTTTTAATGTTTCATTTTTTCCAATAATGCTCATCACTTCAAATAAGCTTGGCGACACTAAGCGACCTGTTAGCGCTATACGCAGTGCAGATGCCACAATACCAAGCTTTGTATCATAGTGCTTAGCAAGCTTACGTGTTTTTTCCATTAATACCTCTTCAGAAAATTCCTCTTGCGCGGAAAACGATTCAATACAACGATTCACCCATAACGCTGTCTCATCTGTTATTTTTTCTTTAGCAGCATCCTCTAAAGCCGGTTTATGCATATAAATTTCAGCACCCCAAGCAAGATCAACCAAAGTTTTTGCGCGTGATTGTAAACCAGCCATACCTTTTATAATAAGCGTTTCTGCTTCAGGTGTTAGGCCTTTTAATAATGGTTTAATTTGTTCTAGTAAATAAGCATGGCTTGCCGTTTTAATATAATGTGCATTTAAATTCGTAAATTTCATATCATCAAAGCGCGCTGCAGATTTGCCAACACCCTCTAGCGTGAACCACTCTATTGCTTGTGCGTCTGAAATAATTTCAGCGTCCCCGTGCCCCCAACCAAGACGCAGAAAATAATTACGCATCGCTTCCGGTAAGAATCCCATATCTTTATAGGCATCTGTTCCAACAGCGCCATGACGCTTAGAAAGTTTTGCCCCATCTGGGCCGTGAATCAAAGGAATATGGGCAAATTTGGGAACTTCCCAATTACATGCCTGATATAAATGATATTGCCTAAAGGCATTATTTAAATGATCGTCGCCGCGAATCACATGCGTAATCCCGCTATCATGATCATCAACAACGACAGATAGCATGTAGGTGGGTGTACCGTCTGCGCGAAGCAAAATCATATCATCTAATATTTCATTTTTAATACTGACTTCACCCTGCACTAAATCTACAATTGTTGTGTGCCCATTTTGCGGCGCCTTCAAACGCACAACAGGTTTCACGCCTTCCGGTGCTAACTTAGGGTCCATGTCACGCCACATACCGTTATACTTTGGTGTTTGTTTATTGGCGCGCGCATCATCGCGCATTTTTGACAGTTCTTCAGGGCTGCAGTAACAATAATACGCCCTACCCTGCGCTAACAACTTATAGGCCACTTCTTTGTGCCGCTCAATACATTGTGACTGAAAAACAACCTCACCATCATGCTTTAAGCCAAGCCAGTTCAAGCTTTTAAATATTGCCTCAACAGCTTCAGGGGTAGAACGTGATTGATCAGTATCTTCAATGCGCAGTAAAAATTCACCTTGATTATGTTTAGCAAATAAATAATTGAAAAGTGCCGTTCGGGCCCCCCCAATATGTAACATACCTGTGGGGCTGGGCGCAAAACGTACTTTTATCATGATTGTTCCTATTTACCGTCAGTTGTGGGAATAAAATTATTTGGTTTATAAAGTTCTTTAGAATAATTTGGTTTTAAAAGCTCTTTACCATCCATTAATTGCTTAATTTCATCGCCTGTTAGTGTTTCAAACTCAAGCAAAGCATTACCTAACACGTGCAATTTATCCAAATTGTCTTTCAAAAGATTTGTTGTTTCTTTGTAACAAGTTTCTAAAACTTGTGCAATTTCTTGATCTATCTTTTCAGATGTTGCTTCGGAATAAGGTTTAGATGAACTATAACCTTCTTCTTCATTTTTAAAATTTTGAAACCCAAGACTACCATTAAGACCGCCTTCTCGAATCATATAGCGCGCAATACGTGTAGCTGCTTGAATATCTGAACTAGCACCTGTTGTCACTTTATCGTGACCAAAAATCAATTCTTCAGCAATACGACCGCCCATTGCCACTTTAATAGAGGCAATTAACTGCGCACGCGTCATGGATACACGATCATTTTCAGGCAATTGCATAACCATACCCAAAGCCTGACCACGGGGAATGATTGTTGCCTTATGGATAGGATCAGAATCTTCTAGCATTGTGCCAACTAAGGCATGACCACCCTCATGAAAAGCGGTTAATTTTTTTTCTTTATCTGTCATCGCCATTGTTTTACGTTCAGCACCCATCATGACTTTATCCTTTGCGGTATCTAATTCTTTCATACCAACAGATAACTTACCTGTGCGGGCCGCAAGAAGTGCCGCCTCGTTCACGAGGTTAGCAAGCTCAGCACCAGAAAAACCTGGCGTACCACGTGCAATAACGTTCACATCAACATCTTTGTTCATGGGTGTTTTTTTCATATGGACTTTTAAAATTTGCTCACGGCCTAAAATATCTGGATTAGGAATTGTTACCTGACGGTCAAAACGACCCGGTCTAAGAAGCGCCTTATCTAAAACATCCGGGCGGTTTGTTGCTGCCACAATAATGACACCCTGATTTTCTTCAAAGCCGTCCATTTCAACCAACAGCTGGTTTAATGTTTGTTCGCGTTCATCATTACCGCCGCCCATACCAGATCCACGGTGACGACCAACAGCATCTATTTCATCAATAAATATAATACATGGTGAATTCTTTTTTGCATCAGCAAACATATCGCGCACGCGGCTTGCACCAACACCAACAAACATTTCAACAAAGTCAGACCCTGAGATTGAGAAAAAAGGAACGTCAGCCTCACCTGCAATAGCGCGCGCTAACAATGTTTTACCCGTACCTGGAGGGCCAACTAACAAAACACCCCGGGGAATACGAGCGCCTAAGCGTTGAAACTTTTGTGGTTCTTTTAAAAAATCTATAATTTCTTGAAGATCTGATTTTGCTTCTTCTATACCTGCAACTTCTTCAAATAAAACTTTTTTACCCTTTTCAAGCAAACGTGCTTTTGATTTGCCAAATCCCATAGCACCGCCGCCGCCTTTTTGCATATTGCGCCACATAAAAAAGAAGGGGAGGGATAAAATAAGAAGGGGCAACCAAGATAAAATAATTGCCCATATAGAAGATCCTGAATCTTCTTGTAATTTGAACTTTAACGTTGCATCTTTTTCAGAAATTTCAGTAATTAATTTTTCTGTTAAAGGGCCTGTTGTTGATTGTGTCTGACCATTTTTAAGCGCATAGACAATTTCTGGACCCTGTGCGTTAACTTTTTCAATATTACCTGCATGCACATCTTTTAAAAAGTCAGAGTACGGAACAGATTTTGCTATAGGCTCCGCTGGGGCAACATTTAGTACTTTAACGAGAGCAAATAAAGCTAAAAATCCGCCTATCCAAATAAGTGCATTACGATGATTTTGGTTCACAATGTAACCCTTTCCTGATATTTTATATAGAAGAACTGTATCTATTAATGTGTATTGTATTCTGTATAAGAATATACCATACATTGGCGCACTAGGTTAAGAACACTCAGTGTAATTTTTTATTTATTCAGCAGAGAACAAGTCAAAAAATGTACAAATGCAACAAAACGACAATGAACCTAAAATATCCGGCACTATTTGGCACACTCTTATCCTTATCTGCACATACCGTCATTGCGATGACAATTTACACAATGCGATCAACAACCACAACTGGTAATAACAAAATTATAGATTTTCCACTTGTTGATCTTACATGTGAGAAACCACAAGAAAAATTAATGCCTGTTCAAACACACAATCAAAACAAGGCCAAATCACGCATAGCCACAAAGAAATCCTCAACAAAAAAAAGCACATCACTTAAAAATGACATTCCGCGTGACCTAAAACCTAGTATATATAATGAAATGCCAATCTATCCACAATGTGCAAAAAATAAAAATATTGAGTCTAGTTTTAGTGTCTTTCTTATTCTTGATAAAAAGGGAACCGTGACACGTATTATTTTTCCCACAAGCAATCAACCCCCTCCCCTTTTCAAGGAAGAGGTTGTAAAAAAACTATCAAAATGGAAATTTACATCAAATCAAAACTTAGCCAACATACAAATCAATGTACCCCTTCAGTTTAAATTGGCTCTTTAAAATTCAAAGCTAACAACACCCTGCACAGCCCAACGCGCTGTTTTCACTGTTAAAAAGTCACCACTTAGCCGAATATTCCCACCTGCATCCGGTAGTTTTACAGTAAAATCATAGCTAACTTTCCTATAAAGCTCCAAACCAATGGTCACATTATCACTGGCATGCCCCATCACGCCTAGTCCAAAAATAAAGACGGGTTGCTTATTTTTATAGGTTTTTTTTGTTGTTGTCCCGTTTTTCTCTGCTGTATACGTCAGGGAACGTGGCCCATATTGAATACCAAGTATAGCATAGGGCGTTATATCATTAAAACGTAGACCTGCCTGCCCCATAATGCCAACTGCACCAGTTGTTTTAACTGAGATATAATCCTTTTCATCATGATCAAATACACTACGATAAACTTCTTTATTTAAGGGAGCAAACAATCCGTATGAATAAGCCCCTAAATAAGCCATACCTTGATAATAACGTACACCTAAATGCGCAGATACAAGTGCAGTATTCACCGCATAAGGATGCTGGTTTTTTACAAAAGCCTCTCCGTTATCTTCGCGCGCCTTAAGCGTGTCGTTTTGTTGCATTCCACCAGCACCAAGGCCAAAAACATACTTTAAACCATCTATATTTGGCTTTCTAGTTGCTGTAGGTTCACATATAACAACAGTTGGTATTAAACATAATATATTTTTTTTCATTTTGTTAACTCCATATTAATATTCAAGGCTACACAATAAGCTTATGTGAAACTTTTTCTTTAGACAACGATGAAACAGCTTTTTTTTATTATGACTGTAATTGTCGCCTTTATTAACGGTAGTCATACAGCTGCCCCTGCTATAGACGTTAGTCAATATATGAGTTCTGGGAAAATTTTAAAATGGAAGCAGGGGAGCCCAGAACGGGTTAAACAAATAGAAAGATATATTCAATTATTTCATCATGATTTATCACCTGGAAACAACAACACAAAACCACCAAAAAATTGTGAAGGTGACCCTCATTTCACAGTTCTTCGTTTGTATCCAAGTTCAAATGCACAATGCGCCAACACCCAATACACAAAATTGGTAGATAAACTGACGCAACACGACGCGCAACAACTAACAAATAAAGACGCAGAAATAGCTTCTTTGCGTCTTGCTATTCAAATGCTGCGCAACCTTAATCGTCGTTTAAAAGTAGAGATAACAAGTCTTGAACAGTTTATTGAAGAAGATTTGGGGCGCATTATACGCACCTATATGGAATATGTAGATCGCACAGATCACACTTTTCAAACACATGATGAACATCTACAAACTCACCTTACAGATCTAGATCGATTAAAAAACCTAATACAAGGGGCGGGGCAAGCACGCGGTATGGTAGCAGATATTGAAAACGCACAAGCAGAAGCAAACAGATTATTGGAACTGGCCCAAAACGCTGGCGACCAAGAATTAGCAAGCCTCAGGCAACAGGTGCAAGATGCAGAAGACATAATAGACCTTACAACACATTCTTTAGCTGTGCTACAAGATCAGATAAGAATAATTCACCAAACATTTAACTCTTAACATAAAGGAAAATACCATGAAAAAACAACTTGTAACAGCTTTCTTGCTAACCACAAGCGTAGCAACATTTACTGAAAGCTATGCGGCTGATGCCACCGCCAGTCCACAATCAACAAGAACAGAGCGCTTAGCTGCATTAAAAGCTAAAGCAGCTGAGAGACAACGTGCCATAGAGGAAAGAACAGCAGCCATCGAAGCGAGTGCGCGCTCTATTGCAGACGATCGTCAGCAAATTGCAGTCGATACAGATTCACTTGAAAAGAATTTAGGAGCAATCGATGAAGGCACAGCTTCTTTAGAGGAAATTTCAGAGAAAGGAAAAATGGCTATTTCTGAGCATGCCAGAGCGTTCAATGATATTAAAGATTCTACAAAAAAGATGTTAGAGAGTACAAATGAGATACTCAAAACCCTAGATGAAACCATAGAAAACAAACGCTCTGAATTAGATGCTGCTATACTCGCTGGCGCCGATGATATTGAGAAAAGACAAGCTGAACTTCAGCAGCTTGAGGAAACTCGCTCATCCATAACTGGTCAAGTTGATAATCTAATTAATTTTGTTAAATTAATTACCAATGTATTAAAAAGCACTACATAGAAACATATAATACAACCGTGGTCAGAGGGAAATATATCATGAGAAAATTTTTAATTTTATGCTTAATAATGCATATGGGTATATTTGCCTCTGCCGCCACTGAACGTATGGCAGCTTTAAAAGAAAAAGCGGCACAACGACAAACTGGTATTAATGCACTCAAAAAATCTGTAGATAATGCAGTGCGCGAGTTAACGGCAGCCAAGGCAGAAGAAGCACGCCTAAAACAGGCTTTAGCAGACACGATAGATACAACAGATGCATCAGCAGACGCTATGCGCGATCAATTGCAAGAAGCACTCGTGATCACCACCGAACAAACAGAACAACGTGCACGCTTAAACGTAGAAAAAGAATCTAGTATTGAACAGTTTGATGCCCTACGCGCACGTTATGACAGAGGTGGTCCTAAGAAATCAGACAGGGTGTTAAGGTATAGTATCTGATTTAAAAAGGATCACACATAATGAGTA
>PFNE01000053.1:0-6154 GCA_002791835.1 Alphaproteobacteria bacterium CG_4_10_14_0_8_um_filter_37_21
CTTTTGATGCTAAAAGCAGCCTAATGTTTAATAAACTATCTCTTAATTTTGCTGCTTTCCTGTCCGAACAACCAGGACCACCTCAAATAATACACAAAAATTTATCAACAATAACACACGCTTTGGTAATTATTTTACCATATACTATACTGTATAATAAGGGGTGACATGCTGAATTTACTGTATTTTTTTATAATAAATCTTTAGCGGCCGATAAGCTTGCCTCTGTAATGGTGGCGCCTGAAAGCATGCGCGCGATTTCCTCTAATCTCTGCTGATTTGTTAGTAGCCCGACGCTTGTTTTTGTTGTATGGGCTTGATGTTCTTTTTTCACCAGATAATGCTGATCAGATTTTGCTGTCACTTGTGGGGAATGCGTAATAGATAAAACTTGTGTATGCTGTGACAGAATTTTCAAACGCTCACCAATTGCTGTTGCCGTCGCCCCACCAACACCTGTTTCAATTTCATCAAAAATAATGGTTCCTAAATTTATAGATGTACTAATAATCGCCTTTATCGCCAACATAATACGTGATGCTTCACCCCCTGATGCCGCTTTTATTAATGGTGCAAAATCTTGACCTTTATTCGCTGCAATTTGAAATTCGACTTGGTCTAATCCACTGATCGTTGCTTGCGCTAAATCTAGTTTTTGAATATGTACGTGGAAGCGTGCTTGTTTTAATTGTAAAAAATTTAGCTCACTTTCTACATTTTTCGATAAGGTTTCAGCCTGTTTTTTTCGAAAAACCGATAATATATCCGCTTGTTCTATATACTTTTCTTTAATAGAAGTAATTTCTTTTTCACAGAAAATAATGTCAGCCTCTAAATCTTCTGTTAAGCCCTGCTCAGCGTCCTGAAGAAGCTGAGGAAGTTGATCTGTTGTAACCCCGTATTTTTTTGCCATCATGCGCAGGGTATGCAAACGTTCATCAATTTCATTTAAACGAAGCGCAAGAGATTGTGTTTTCTGTAGTAAGTCACTTGATACTGCATCGACCTCCAATATGTTGCTTTCAATTGTTTTTAAAGGCAATCTCAAAGGGTTTAGTGCTGTGGAATCAGATTTTTCAATTGTTGAGAGCACACTATGAAATTCTTTTATAAAGGTTGGTTCGGTAAAAAGCATATTTACGCGCTGAATGCTTTTTGCCATATTACCAAAATCTGCAATTTTTTCCCGCTCCGAAAGTAAGCATAGTTCTTCATTTTCTAAAATTTCTAGCGAAGATAAATCTTGTTGTATAGAATGAAATAAAATACGTTGTTGTGCTGCAGAATCTTTTTTATATTTTAAAGTTTTAAGCTTCTGTTCCTGGGTTTTCCAATGATCAAAAATATTTTTTAGCTTTTCTTTTGTGGTTTGAAAATTTTTCTCTGTTATAAGTTGGTCTAATATATTGCGGTGAATAGCGGCATTAAACAGTGAGTCAAACTGTCCATGAATTTCTAAAATTTGTTGCCCTATTTCCTTTAAAACAGAAACGCCAACAGGAATATCATTTACAAATGCTTTGGATCTTTTTGGGTGCAATATACGACGCAGCCTTATTTGTGTAGGGTCACTGTGATCTACTAAATTATATTCTTCAAGTATTTTAAACACAGGATGTTTTTTTTTGATAGAAAATGTAGAGCATGCGATCGCTTCTTCTGAACCTTTGCGAATAAGGGAAAGGTCCCCACGGGTGCCAATTGATAAAGCGATAGCATCTAGTAATATTGATTTTCCAGCACCTGTTTCCCCCGTAAATGTAGAAAAACCTTCTTCAAAATCTAAAGATAATGCGTCTATTAAAACAATATTTGAAATAAATAAATTTGTCAGCACCGTTAAAAATCCGTACAACACCCCATTCATACTATACCGCTATTGCGCGCAAAGATGTAGTCAATATTTTAAGCTATCAAGATGTAGGATTGTGGTTTAAAATTAAAGATTAATCTGCTGGCCTTGCCGTGCAATAAAAACATCACCCCCCATATGTGAAATTTGCTTTTCTATTGCTTGCATTGCCTTATCATCGTGCGCTGGGTCGTGATGAAAAATAGCTGTACTTTTTACGTTGGATGCTTGGGATAATCTGCACCCTTCTTGCCATGTGGAATGCCCCCACCCTTTATGGCTTTTGTAACTGTCATCGGTAAATGTGGAATCGTAAATAAACAAATCAGTATTATAAATTAAAGTTGAAATAGTGTGATCAATTTCACCTATTTTATGCTCTGTATCTGTTATATAACAAGCTGATTTATGATTATAATTTACGCGGTACCCGATAGCCCCATTGGGATGATTTAGGGCGCATGTATCAATTTTTATACCGTCTGATAATTGAATGCTATCACCGGCGTTAAAATCTAAATAGGTAATGTTTGCAGGGAAATTTTTAAAATCAATCGGGAATAATGGTGCAGAAAAGGTTTTTTCTAAAAAACATTGAATGCCCCCATAAGGTTCTAATGTACCTGCATATATATGGAAGTTTTTTTGTTCACTCCACAGGGCTTCATATGCTGGAAGTCCAAGTATATGGTCTAAATGAACATGACTAAAAAATAAATGAATATTTTTTTGCGCTTTATTTTTTATATACTGGTTAGCTGTTGCAATTCCCGACCCCGCATCAAACAGTAAAACATGATCATCTATTTCCATTAATATACAACTGGTATGACCGCCATATTCTTGATATTTTTTCTCGCAACAGGGCACAGTTCCCCGAACACCTAAAAATGTAACTGAAAATTGTGACATATTTATTTTGTAATTTAAAGCCCCATCTTTAACTATACCTTAAGAAAAAACAAACTACTACAGCCTTTTAGGCTTAGCCATACCTATTTTGCTGCATAAAATTACGGACATCATTTCCGCCAACTTCTGCAGGGCTACTCATAAATTGTGTGCGGCTTTCACGCATACTTAACGTATAGTCATTTGGCCCCACTTCAAGTGTTGAGGAAGTTGCTATATTGCGCGATTCTTGCTTATGAAGGGCTATATCATTTAAGCTTACTTCAACTGAATCGCCTTCAAGCGCTGTAAAATTAGACGCGCCGCCCATTGTTGTGTTCTGACGCCTGGTTAATCTTATATTTTCTGCACGCAATCTTTCATATAGCTGCTGAAGTGCATTTTCACGCTGCCCTACTGGCAACCCGTTTACGCGGGCAACATCTGCTTTACTTCCAAGCCCTTGGCGCATAGATCTTAGATACGCTAACTTTGCTACAGGATTCGTGTTAATCATTTGAAGTTGCATTTGAATTTGGCGAAGCAACGCATTTTGTTCTGCTGCAGCCTCCCTTTCTCCAAATAATGCAAAAGATCCACCTGCGCCGCCCCCTGTATTTCCCATGCCAGATTGCTGCATCATTTGAAAATCAGGCATACCGGGTAAAGATGCATATACAGAATTAAAAGCACTTACTAGCAGAAATAACATCGATAATAACGTTACAATTTTTTTCATGGAAACTTACCTTTTCCTGTGTCTTATTTTTAATATATAACATCAACACTTAATATATCGTTAATAAAGTGATCTAAAATGATTATGCTGCTTGCGCACAGAACCATAGAAAAATCTATTTATATGACAGAAATATTTACTATTTGGATAACATACTTATCTTAAGCCCAGTTCTTTAATAGGAATAATGGGCACTAAGTGGGGGATAAGTTTAGGGTAACGCCCCTTTATATAAGCTAGTCCAAAAATCTATTGCCCTATTTTAATTCGGCTTCAGTTGTGTAACACTTAAAAGAGATAATTTATACAATTTTACTAAAATTGTAACATATATTAATTGCTGGAGTTACATAATGAAGAACGCGCACACTATCACTAAATTTTCTGCACTTTTGCTTTTATCGGCATCTACTGTTTTTGCACTAACGGACATTACTAGTGCCAATAATGGACAGTCCCTTAACATAGGCGCTGGTGCATTTTATAGATTTAAAGATCCTGATCCAGTTTCGCTTAACACAATAACGTGGTCTGGTGGAACTCTTATCGTGCGGGAGAATGCGGGGCCCATCCTATTTGAGAAGCTCATATTACAAGGGGCAGGACCTGTAAATATTCTTTTCCAAGAGATTGGAGGGAGTGCTATTCAAGCCCCATATGCGGGAACAAAAGAAATATTTATCATTAAAGATTATACTGGGGATGCCAGTATCATAAAGAGTCATGCCAATAATACCGGTTTTACCGATATACTATCTGCATCAGAAGGGCCTAACGGTGTCATATTTAGTGGGCAGAATTTTAGGGTAAACTTAATACCTGCTGTTGATTTTGCAGCACCAACCACAAGCGCGCAAGCCTTAATACAGGCTAATGCAGGCTAATGCAGGCATTTTACGTAATATTCAATATAACACGGGGAAAGCAGCAACCTTTTTAAGGGCATCTTCAGGTAACGCGCAAAAACAGGCAATGCGTCAACCAGGCAAAGCTAACGATAGAGCGAAAACCGTTATAGAAAACTTGGCCACAAATGGGGATGCTATGATTTCTGATCGTCATGGTGCCATTCGCGGCTGGGTTATGCCCTTTTATCAAACGTTAAATAATACGCAAACCCAAGGGTTTACTGAAGAACAATATGGTATGCTTGTTGGGTTTACGCACTATCTTGGGGCGTCAAAATCATGCCTACATTATATGGGTGGTTTTGGCCTTTCTAAAAATACCTTAAAAAGTGACAGTGCCAATAAAACAGACGGTAAGTATATGTTGTTTGGGGTAAACTATGTGCACAATTTTTTAACCCATGGGGAAGTATCTACGCACGTGCACGGTATTGCTGTATATAAAAATCAAGAACGTAAAAACACGCTTTTGGGCGCAAACACAATTGCAAAGGCAGATTTTAAAGAACATGGCCTTTCCTTTTCAAGTGCCCTGAATTATGTGTTTAAATTTAATCATAAATGGTCGCTTCGCCCTAGTATTGGGGCCCAAGTTGGCTTAACGCGCCGGTCTAAATTTCAAGAACATGGGGTTTTATCGAATTTTGCGCAAAAATTTAAAACACACATAAGCCGGGGCGGAGAAGTGCTTACCGGCATTGGTGTGCGTAAAAAATGGATTGGGGATGCCTTTGATGGTGCCATAACGGGCATATACGAAGTGGGCATAAAATCTGGAAACGGCAAAACACGTGTGCAAGCATCAACCACTGCACGCCCTAATGCCGTTGTAAACCTTAGCGGAAAAACCCCTGGAAAGGTGACACATTACTTAAGCCTGTTAGGTTCTGTTCAGGAAAAAAACAACTGGAAAATTATTCCCAGTGTAACAGGTACGTTACAAAATAACCAAAACAGTTTTATGTTCGCCTTAAAATTGGAAAAAACATTTTAAAAATAGCGGCATAAAACCCTTTAATTTTGCTAACAGATGATGGGTTCAAACAAGGTGTTTTATTTGAACCCACAGTATTTTACACCTTATTCGTTATTCATTTGGAAAAACCTGTTGGGAAATTTCTGTAACGTTGGTCAAAAAACCATTTGTGCCCTCTACACCTGTACAGGTGCCATTAACATCTGCACGCCAAACAGTAACGGTGCTTAATACAAGGGTTGTATTAATAAATAAAGTGGTATTATACTGCGCATATTGGGGGTTGCTATTGAAATACTTACCGGAATAGCCACTACAACTAGGATTTGTATCGCACTTTTTATCCCCATCAATATATAAATAGCCCACATCTCCAAATTCAATGTTTGCAGGATTTTCTAAAGCACCAAATTTTGTTGGACCGGTGCAATTAAACCCGAATACTTTATAAGCATCTGCATTTGTTAAGATAGACGTTGCGTGATACGTGCGTTGGATGATGCCCGAAATCGGTGTTTGTGTTTTTGTAAGCTCATCTGATTTTGTAAGCTGATCTGACTTCGTTGGCTCATCTGACTTCGTTGGCTCATCTGACTTTGTTGGCTCAGCTGACTTTGTAAGCATATCTGACTTTGTTGGCTCAGCTGATTTTGTAAGCTCAACTGACTTTGTAGGCTCAGCTGACTTTGTAGGCTCAGCAGATTTTGTTGGCTCAGCTGACTTTGTTAGCTCTTCTGACTTTGTTGGCTCAGCTGACTTTGTAAGCTCTGCAGATTTTGTTGGCTCAG
>PFNE01000053.1:6203-7626 GCA_002791835.1 Alphaproteobacteria bacterium CG_4_10_14_0_8_um_filter_37_21
TTTTGTTGGCTCAGCTGACTTTGTAGGCTCAGCTGACTTTGTGTGCTCAACAGACTTCGTTGGCTCAGCAGATTTTGTATGACTAGGTTTAATTGTTCCTGTCTCTGATTGTTCTGCTGTCTGTGATTGTTCTGCTGTTTGTGATTTTGTAAGCTCTGGCGTTCGTGTCTTTGCAGCTGATTCCGTTATTTGCAGAAGGGTTTTTTTACTTGCTGTTATGAAGACGTCGCCTTTATTATTCATAGCTAAGCGTACATTGGCATCATTTGGAAAGGAAACAAATGTATCAAAGTCACATCCATTAGGTTCAAAATCTTCAAGTTTTTCTGCAAATTCATAAGCTGTTTGTACGGCTGTGCCTTTCGTGTTGTACCAAAGGTAAAAGAAAACATAAGGTTTATTTGAATGTTGCATCATACTTTTCAGTGGATCCATTAACTGGGTAAGCGTTGTGCCGCTATTAACTGGACAAATATTTGCACGTAAATCGTTTTCTTCAGAAAAAATCTTTTCCACAAGGCCTGGTGTCGTTTGAAATAAATGATCAACTGTAGCGTCATGGATGTCTTGCACAACCATTGCACGGGCAGATGTATTTGCCTGTTTTGCCTGTAATTGTGCTTGTGTTTTAGAAATATGCGTATGGGCAGAAAAATCTATCAAATCTTCTGATTTTAAAAAGTATGCTGGACGAGAAATGGAAAAGCGTACATCAACTTGTGAATCGTCACAATTAGCGTTAAATTTTTCTTGTGACACAAGCTGGCCATCCATTAAAGGATGTAAATGTTTAGACGCTACATTTTGATCTGCATTATAGCACAGTTGCATCGCTAAGGATTGTGTCGTTTTTGGCAAATACTTAAAAGATTTTTGAAATGGTTTTGCTGCTGATCTGACAGCAGTTTTTATACTATCTGTTATATTGCCACTTAGAAGATACAAATTTGCAGCTGAAAAAAGTGGTAAAGTAAGCTCTGGCGTCATCGCTTCTGATACTAAAGGATGTATTCTGGAAAGCATGATATTTTCTGTTTCTAACGGCCCCACAATAGACGTTGCCATATTATATACAGTTGCACTTAATGCGTCTTTTCCATACCCAGTTAAGGCTTCGTCAAATGGAGAAGACATGGCAGCATATACAGCAATTGTTAGCATGATTAAAGCAGGGAAAACTGTACCATAAAGAATTGAAGCCTTAGCAACCTCTCCAAACATGTTAAAATATTGACTTAACTTATAAAATTGATAAGCGCGCATAAAGGGGTTTAAGTTATGTGCTGTTGCTGTGGGCTGTGAGTCAAGTTGCGTACTTTCTTTAACGGCGTTATCGTGAACGACCTGCATAGCCTTTATTAGATAGTGTCGTCATGAGTTAAAATAAATGCTATTCTTCATTTAGTATTTTTTCACTAGGTGC
>PFNE01000007.1:0-23544 GCA_002791835.1 Alphaproteobacteria bacterium CG_4_10_14_0_8_um_filter_37_21
AACCGGAACTGTAGACCTTCCTGAAGGCACAGAAATGGTTATGCCAGGTGATAACGTTCGCATTATTGTGAAGTTAATTGCCCCAGTTGCTATGGATGAAGGGCTTCGTTTTGCTATTCGTGAAGGCGGCCGCACAGTTGGTGCTGGTGTTGTTGCGAAAATTGTGAAATAATAAGTTTAACAAAAAATATTCGTTCTTTCTATAATTTATTAACAGAGTTTGTGTAATGGAAAATCAAGTTATACGTATCAAATTGCAAGCATACGATCATCGTCTTTTGGATCAATCCGTAAGAGATATCGTAAGCACTGCGAAAAGAACAGGTGCCAATGTTCGTGGCCCTATTCCACTACCAACACGGATCCAACGCTATACCGTAAACCGTTCACCACACATCGATAAAAAGTCGCGTGAACAGTTTGAAATGCGTACCCACAAACGCCTAATCGACATTGTCGATTGGCTCCCGCAAACAGTAGATGCCTTGATGAAATTAGACTTGGCGTCTGGTGTGGACATTGAAATTAAACTTTAAGGTGCACCAAATGAGAACTGGACTAGTAGCGGAAAAAATGGGAATGACCCAGATCTTTTTAGAATCTGGTGTTCAACTTCCTGTTACCGTTTTAAAAATAAAGGATACCGTTGTCCTTGATCAACGGACTGAAGAAAAAAATGGCTATCTTGCCCTACAACTGGGTGTGGAAATTGTTAACGCAAAAAAAGTTAATAAACCACAAAAGATGGCTTACGCTAAAATAGAAAAAGAGCCACGCAAAATTATTAAAGAATTTCGCGTTAATGCTGAAAACATGCTTGAAATTGGTACAGAAATTAAAGCTGACCATTTTACTGCAGACCAATTTGTTGATATTAGCGGTATAACGCAAGGTAAAGGTTTTGCTGGTGTTATGAAGCGTCACAATTTTGGTGGTTTACGTGCCAGTCATGGTGTATCTGTTTCTCACCGTTCACATGGTTCAACAGGGCAATGTCAAGATCCTGGAAAAGTTTTTAAAAATAAGAAGATGGCGGGACAGATGGGTTCTAAACGCGTTACAAAAATGAATTTAAAGGTTCATGCAGTTGACGCTGAACGTGGTTTGATTTTTATTCACGGAAGTGTTCCTGGGCATAAAAACGGTGTCGTATACATTCGTGATGCTATCAAGAAGACAGTGAGGAAATAGCCATGACAATGAAATGTAATGTTATAAGTTTAGATGGTAAAGCAGCCGGCTCTGTTGAATTAAGCGGAAGTATTTACGGATTAGAAGTTCGTGATGATATTTTATCCCGTGTAATTCACTGGCAGCTAGCAAAACGCCGTCAAGGAACGCACGAAACAAAAGAACGTGGCGATGTTGCGTGTTCAACACGTAAAATTGTAAAGCAAAAAGGTTCTGGTGGCGCACGTCACGGTGCTAAAAGCGCGCCTATTTTTAGGGGTGGCGGTATTGCTTTTGGTCCACATCAACGTTCATATGATTATTCTTTGCCTAAAAAAATTAAAGCTTTAGGTTTAAAAATGGCTTTATCAGCTAAAGTTAAATCAGGTGATTTAATTATTGTTGAAAATGCAGACGTTAAAGATTCTAAAACAAAAGAAGCTTCTAAACATCTTAAAGCTTTAGCGCCTAAGAATGCCTGTATTATTGATGCTACAAATGCAAATGAATCGATGACACTAGCAATTGCAAATTTACATGGCTATGACATTTTACCAACAATTGGTGCAAATGTTTATGACATCGTTCGCAAAGAAAAGTTAATCATCACGATGGATGCTTTGAAAACTTTAGAGGAGCGTTTGAATGGCTAAAGTAGAAACAAAAATTAAGGACTTTGATGTTATTCGTCGTCCTTTAGTAACAGAAAAATCTCAGCTTAAATCTGGTGATGCTCAGTACTTTTTCGAAGTTTTAATGACTGCGACAAAAGATGATGTAAAGCGTGCTGTATCTTCTGTTTTTAATGTAAAAGTTAAAGCAGTAAATACGCTGGTTCGTAAAGGCAAAAAACGTCGCTTTAAGGGACGTGAGGGTATTCAATCTGATAGAAAGATTGCAATGGTTTCCCTAGAGGCCGGTCAGGTGATTGAACTTGGAGTGGGAGTCTAAAATGTCATTAAAACGTTATAAACCAACTACACCTGGACAACGTCAGCTTGTTAATATAGACAGGTCTGAACTTTGGAAAGGGCGTCCACTTAAAGCGCTTACACATGGTAAGACAAAAAATGGTGGTCGCAATAATAATGGTCGCATTACTTCTTTTAATAAAGGTGGTGGACACAAGCAATTATACCGCACGATAGATTTTAAGCGTGATAAGCTTAATATAACAGCAATTGTTGAACGTCTTGAATATGATCCAAACAGATCTGCTTTTATTGCTCTTGTAAAATATGAAGATGGAGAGCATAACTATATTATTGCCCCTCAACGTTTACAAGTTGGTGATAAAGTAATATCAGGTGTAAAAGTTGATGTGAAGCCTGGTAATTCAATGCCTATGAAAAATATGCCAATTGGTACAATTATTCACAACGTTGAATTAAAAATTAAAAAAGGTGGACAATTAGCCCGTTCTGCTGGTGCATATGTTCAAATTATGGGGCGTGATGCTGGAAATGTTATTTTAAAACTAACATCCGGTGAATTACGTTTTGTAAATGGCGAATGCTTTGCTACAATTGGTTCAGTATCTAACCCAGATCATAGTAACAGGTCTTATGGTAAAGCTGGTCGTATGCGTTGGCTTGGTAAACGTCCATCTGTCAGAGGTGTCGCTATGAACCCAATCGATCACCCTCATGGTGGTGGAGAAGGTCGTACTTCTGGTGGTCGTCATCCTGTAACACCTTGGGGTGTTCCAACAAAGGGTAAAAAAACACGTAGTAACAAAACGACGACGAAAATGATTATTCGTCGACGCAAATAACGGAGAGATATAGATGGCAAGATCCGTATGGAAAGGCCCATTTTTCGATGCTTACCTTTTAAAAAAAGTTGAAGCAGTGAAAGCATCAGGTCGTCGTGATCCAATTAAAACTTGGTCACGTCGTTCGACAATTATTCCACCATTCGTTGGTGCAACGTTTGCTGTGCATAATGGTAATAAGTTTATTCCTGTTGTCGTGACAGAAAATATGGTAGGTCACAAGTTAGGTGAATTTTCACCAACACGTACTTACCATGGTCACGGTGCAGATAAGAAAGCGAAGCGGTAGGTTTATATGTCAAATAAAAGCGTAAAAGCCGTTAATAAAATGATTCGTGTAAGTCCACAAAAAATTAATCTTGTGGCTAAAAAGATTCGTGGTATGAAAGTTGATAAAGCGTTAACGTTTTTGAAGTTTTCAACTAAGCGTATTTCAACAGATGTTTATAGTACTGTTTATTCAGCTATGTCGAATGCTGAAAACGATCACTTTATGGATATTGATCAGCTATATATTAAAGAAGCATATGTTGGTCAAGGTTTAAAAATGCGTCGTTTCCGCCCGCGTGCAAAAGGACGTGGCGCGCCGATTGCAAAATATTTTAGTCATTTAACAGTTGTTCTTGCAGAAAGAGAAGAGGTCTAATTATGGGTCAAAAAGTAAATCCTATTGGCTTTCGTCTTGGTTTTAACAAGACTTGGGATTCTCGTTGGATTGCCGGTAAGAATTATGCTACTTTTTTGCATCAAGATATTGCGATTCGTTCATATGTCATGAAAAAACTTGCACCAGCTGGTATTTCAAAAGTTGTTGTTGAGCGTCCTGCAAAAAAAGCCTGCGTTAGTATTTATACAGCAAGGCCAGGTGTTTTGATTGGTAAAAAAGGCGCTGATATTGAAAAGCTAAAAAAACAGCTAGCATTAATAACTAAGACTGATGTTACAGTTAATATCGTTGAAATCAAAAAACCTGAATTAGATTCAAAGCTTGTTGCAGATGGTATTGCAAGCCAGCTAGAGCGTCGTATTTCTTTCCGTCGTGCAATGAAGCGTGCTATTGATACTGCTATGCGCATGGGCGCTGTTGGTATACGTGTCAATATTTCTGGCCGTCTAGGTGGTGCTGAAATTGCCCGTATGGAATGGAATCGTCAAGGTCGCGTTCCTTTACATACGTTACGTTCTGATATAGATTATGCACATGGGTCTGCTTTTACAACTTATGGAGTTGTTGGCATTAAAGTCTGGATCTATAAAGGTGAAATTAAAGAACAAGATCCAATGGCGCAGGACAAAAAAGCAGAATACGTTGTAAAGCGTTAAGATCGCAAAGAGAGTAAATTAAAATGTTACAACCAAAGAAAACAAAATATAGAAAAGCCTTTAAGGGCCGTATTAAGGGAAATGCAAAGTCTGGTACTGAAGTTTCTTTTGGTGCTTATGGCTTGAAAGCTTTAGAGCCTGCTCGTATTACAGCGCGTCAGATCGAATCTGCAAGACGTGCGATGACACGTCATATTAAACGTGCTGGTCGCGTGTGGATACGTATATTTCCTGATATTCCTGTATCTAAAAAACCAGCCGAAGTTCGTATGGGTAAGGGTAAGGGATCTGTAGAATTTTGGGCAGCACGTGTGAAGCCTGGAAGAATTATGTTTGAACTAGAAGGTGTTGCACCGGAACTAGCAGAAAAAGCATTTCAGCTTGCTTCTGCAAAACTTCCTATTAAGACGCGTTTTGTTCAACGTTTGACGTAAAGTTTTAAGGTTAAGAGTAAAAAAAATGAATTTTTCTGAATTACAACAAAAAACTTTGTCCGAATTGTACGATTTATATAGCAATTTGAAGAAAGAACAACTAAATTTAAGGTTAATGGCTGAGAATAAAGATACTTCTCGTGTACGCAAAATTCGTCGTAACGTTGCTCGTATTGAAACTTGCCTAAATATAATTAAAAAAAAGGCTTAGGCCGTAATTAGGAGTAGATGAAATGCCACGTCGCGTTTTGCAAGGTCTTGTCGTTAGTGATAAGGCTGATAAAACTATTACCGTTAAGGTAGAAACAACTATGATGCATCCTTTGTATAAAAAATACATAAGGCGTCATAAAAAATATGCAGCTCATGACCCAAAAAATGAGTATAAAACAGGTCAAAAAGTTAGTATAGTAGAGTGTGCACCCATATCAAAAACAAAGACATGGGCTGTAGTAGATAACCAAGCATAACGTTTGAGAAAGATAAATAAATGATTCAGGTTGAAACAAGGCTAAGTGTAGCTGACAACTCTGGCGCAAAAGAAGTTCTTTGCATTAAAGTTTTAGGTGGCTCAAAGCGCAGATATGCATCAGTTGGTGATGTTATTGTCGTTTCTATTAAGGAAGCAGCGCCAAGAAGTAAAGTTAAAAAGGGTGAAGTACAACGCGCTGTTGTCGTTAGAACAAGACAAGCTTTAAACAGAGCAGATGGAAGTCGTATACAATTCGACAGAAATGCAGCAGTTTTGGTTGACAAAAAAGGTGAACCAGTTGGAACGCGTATATTCGGTCCAGTAACCCGCGAGCTTCGTGGTGCCGGTTATATGAAAATTATTTCATTAGCACCAGAGGTACTATAATGACTCAAGCTAAATTTAAAATTAAAAAGGGCGACACTGTTGTTGTGACAACAGGTAAATATAAAGGCGTAACCGGAGAAGTAACAAAAATGCTACTTGATGAAGGTAAGGTCGTTGTTGCTGGTGTAAACGAATTTACACGTCACGCTAAGCCATCACAAACAAATCCAGATGGCCCTTATAAAGTGCAAAAACCAATTCAAATATCTAACGTTGCATTAGTTGACGCTGACGGTAAAGCTTCTAAAGTAGGTTACCGTACTGAAGATGGTAAAAAAGTACGTTACTTTAAAAAATCTGGCGAGAAGGTGTAATCGACTATGGCAAATTTGAAAAGTACATATAACACAACAGTAAAAAAAGAGTTAATGAAAACTCTTAATTATACAAATGAAATGCAAGTTCCTAAAGTTACTAAAGTTGTCATTAACATGTGTGTTAAAGAAGCAGTAACAGATAGCAAAAAAATTCAAACAGCAGTTTCAGAGCTTACTTCTATTGCAGGTCAAAAACCTGTCATTACAAAAGCAAGAACTTCTATTGCTGGCTTTAAGCTTAGAGAAGGCATGAAGCTTGGTACGAAAGTAACTTTACGCGGGGATCGTATGTATGATTTCCTAGATAGGTTAGTTCATATCGCTATGCCACGTATTCGTGACTTTCATGGGATTTCAAAGAAAAGTTTTGATGGCAATGGAAACTATACTTTTGGTATAAAAGAACAAATTATTTTTCCTGAAATCAACTATGATAAGGTCGATAAAATTAGGGGTATGGACATTACTGTTTGTACGACAGCAACTAATGATAATGCAGGCTATGAATTGCTAAAATCATTAAGTTTCCCTTTTAGAAATTAGAGGATATTATGGCTAAACAAAGTTCAATCAATCATAACAAACGTCGTCGTAAAATGTCAGAAGGTAAGGCAGAAACACGTGACGCTTTGAAAAAGATTATTATGAATAAAGAGCTAGATTTCGAAGAAAGAATGAAAGCAACAATTAGATTATCTGAGATGCCACGCAACTCTGCAAAGATTCGTGTCCGTAATCGTTGTGAAATCACTGGTCGTCCTCGTGGTTTTTATCGTAAATTTAAAATGTCTCGTATCGCGCTTCGCGAAATGGGTGGTATGGGTTTAATCCCAGGCGTAACAAAGGCGAGTTGGTAATATGACAATGACAGATCCAATTGCTGATTTCTTAACAAGAATAAGAAATGGTCAGCAAGCAAACATGAAAATAGTAAAATCACCTTATTCAAACATGCGAAAAGGTGTTGCAGATGTTTTATGTGATGAAGGTTACATTCGTAATGTTTCAGTTGGAATAGATGCAAAAGGTTTTAAAGAATTAAGCGTAGAACTAAAATATGTTGATGGTTCAGCTGTGATTGAAAGAATTCAGCGTGTTTCAACGCCTGGTCGTCGTGTCTATTCACAAATTGGTGAACTTGCCCCCGTGTCAAACGGTTTAGGTATGAGCATTTTATCCACAAGTAAGGGAATTTTGTCAGACCATAAAGCACGTGTAGAACGTGTTGGTGGTGAAGTTCTTTGTCAAGTATTTTAGGAGCTTTAGATGTCACGTGTTGGAAAAAATGAAATTAAAGTTCCAAGTTCAGTTGCTTTGACGATCACAGATCAAAAGGTAACAATGAAGGGGAGTTTAGGCGAACGTTCTTATGATGTTCCTGGTCTTTTAAAAATTGAAAAAACAGATGGTGGTTTAAAAGTTTCTCCTGTTTTAGATTCAAAAAAAGCCCGCGAACTTTGGGGTACTGCAAATCGTACATTAACGGCCATTTCTACGGGTGTTGATAAAGGTTTTACAGTTAACATGGAATTAAAGGGTGTTGGGTACAAAGCCCAAGTCCAGGGTAATAAGATTCTTCTTCAATTGGCATACAGCCATGAAGTTCAATATGAATTACCTCATGGTGTAACTGCAAAATGTGAAAAGCCAACAGCTTTAAGTGTAACAGGGCCTTGTGCGCAAGTCGTAGGTCAAATTGCAGCTGAAATTCGTAAATATCGTAAACCTGAACCTTACAAAGGAAAAGGCATCATTCGTGATGGTGAATTCGTCCTGCGTAAAGAAGGTAAGAAAAAATAATTAAGGAAGCAAAGTAAAATGGCAGGGACTTCAGATTTAAGGGCGAGACGTAAAATACGTCAACGTTATAAAATTAAACAGACAAGTGGTGGTAAAGTACGTTTAACAGTTAATCGTACAAATCAACATACATATGCACAAATTGTTGACCCAAGTGGTAAGACATTATGTTCAGCATCAACAGTACTTTCAGAAGCTTCAAGCCTGAAGAACGGAAGTAATAAAGATGCAGCAACTTTTGTTGGTAATCTTGTAGGTGAACGTGCAATAAAACTCGGTGTAAAGGAAGTCGTATTTGATCGTTCTGGCTTTTTATATCATGGACGTATCAAGGCATTAGCTGACGCTGCGCGTCAAGCTGGTCTTCAATTCTAGGGTAGGATATTATGATTAAAAATAAAGCAAAACCAAAAGGCAAAGATTCTCGTGATGATGGGTTAGTTGAAAAGTTGGTTAGTGTCCGTCGCGTAACAAAAGTTGTTAAAGGTGGTAAAACAATGCGTTTTTCTGCACTTGTCGTTGTTGGTGATGGAAAAGGTCGCGTTGGTTATGCAACTGGTAAAGCTAAAGAAGTTCCTGACGCTGTTAAGAAAGCAGTTGAACGTGCGAAAAAAACAATGATTCGTGTTCCTTTACGGGAAGGTCGTACTTTACATCATGATATTACAGCACGTGTTGGTGCTGGTAACGTTGTGTTGCGTGCTGCACCAGCTGGTACTGGTGTTATCGCTGGTGGTGCTATGCGTCAGCTTCTTGAAGCATTGGGTATTCATGATGTTGTGACAAAATCTGTTGGTACAGGTAATTATCATAACGTTGTGCGTGCAACAATGGGTGCATTGAAAAGCGTTAATTCTCCACGTAACGTTGCTCAAAAGCTAGGTAAAAAAGTTACTGATATTTTAGCGCGTCGTGATGGGTCAAAAGCAGCTTCCCTTGTATCAGAAGAAGGGGCAAACTAATCATGACAAAAACAAATGAAAAACTTCCAATGATTAAAATTAAACAAACTGGAAGTCCGCGTCGTCGCCCAAAGGTTCAAGAATTACATTTACGTGGACTTGGTCTACGTAGAATGAATCAAATCGTTGAACTTGAAGCAAACCCAGTTGTCTTAGGATTAATCCGTAAGGCACAACATATGATTACAATTATATCAGAGTAAAGTTTATGCATAAGTTAAATACAATAAGTGATAATGCTGGTGCCCGCAAGCGCCCAATGATTGTTGGTCGTGGCATTGGCTCCGGTAAGGGTAAAACCTGTGGTCGTGGTGGTAAGGGGCAAACTGCTCGTTCTGGTACCGCCGTTCGTGGTTTTGAAGGTGGACAAAACCCAATCTACCGCCGTTTGCCAAAACGTGGTTTTAAAAGCCGTATGAAAGTACCAACGTTTGAGATGGATTTCCATGCAGTGAATCGTTTCTTGGAAAGTGGCTTGATTAAAGCAGGCGATAAAATTGATCGTGAAATGCTTATAAACAATCGCGTAATCAAAAAGTCAATTGAATCTGTTGTGTTGCTTGCTAATGGTGAATTAACGCAAAAAGTAGATTTTTTTATTACTAAAGCAACTCCAAAAGCTTCTGCTATTGTCGAAGCTGCTGGTGGTGCGGTATCATTTGAATAATAGTTACAATATAATATAGGTCCTTCGATATATGTCTTCTGCGATAGAACAATTAGCTGCCGGAATTAGTTTTGATACATTCTCTAAAGCAGAGGATTTGAAGAAACGTCTTTGGTTTACATTAATGGCTTTAGTCGTATATCGCATTGGCTCCTATATTCCTTTGCCTGGCATTAACCCAATCTTTTTAGCTGACTTTATGAATCCTGAAAAAGCTGGTGGTATCCTTGGTGTACTAGATATGTTTTCTGGTGGATCTTTGGGGCGTATGACGATTTTATCATTAAACGTTATGCCTTATATCTCAGCAAGTATCGTAATTCAGTTAATGACAACTGTATCCCCACAGTTAGGCGCTCTAAAAAAAGAGGGTGAGCTTGGGAAAAGAAAACTAAATCAATACACACGTTATTTAACTGTTCTTCTTGCTGTTGTGCAGGGGTACGGCGTCGCTATGTGGTTAGAGAGTATGACCGGTGGTCCCGCTGGTGCAGCTGTTATGGATCCAGGAGTTTTATTTCGCGTTGCAACAGTTGTAACGTTAACTGGTGGTACATTATTTATTATGTGGTTGGGTGAACAAATTACTTCTCGTGGCATTGGTAATGGTATATCTTTAATCATTTATGCAGGTATCGTTGCAAATTTACCGCAAGCGGCCTTGAAAACAATTCAAGCTGGTAGAGAAGGTGTTCTGTCTGGTTTTATCATCTTTGGCGTCATGATCATGGTAGCAGCTGTTATTGCCTATGTTGTTTATATGGAAAAAGCACAACGTCGTATTCTTATTCAGTATCCTAAGCGTCAATCTGCGGCTAATATGCCTGCGACAAGTCAGAATACACATTTACCCTTAAAACTTAATAGTGCGGGTGTTATTCCGCCAATTTTTGCTTCTTCCATATTGCTACTTCCAACAACCATTGCTGGCTTTACTTCTGTGGATCCTGACTCATGGTTTGGTTCTGTTGTCAGTAACATGGGGCATGGTAAACCGTTATATATGATTTTGTTTGTTTGCGCCATTATCTTTTTTGCATTCTTTTATACAGCTATTATGTTTGATCCAAAAGAAACGTCAGACAACTTAAAAAAAATGGGAACATTTATTCCTGGCGTGCGTCCAGGTGAGGCAACAACAAAGTACATTGATTATGTTTTAACAAGGTTAACAACTATTGGTGCGATTTATTTAGCATCTGTCTGTATTTTACCAGAACTTGTTCTTGCTAAGGTGTCTTTACCTTTCTATTTTGGTGGTACGAGTGTTTTGATTGTGGTGTCAGTAACCATTGATACAATTAGCCAAGTTCAATCACACCTTGTTGCCCATCAATATGAAGGTTTATTTAAGCGTCAAGAAAAAATGAAAAAAGGCAAAAAACGATGATTGTTGTTTTTATAGGGCCTTCAGGTTGTGGAAAAGGTACACAAGCTGAATTTTTAAAAAACAAAAAAGGATACACGCATATATCTACTGGTGATCTTTTAAGGTCTGAACAGCAGGCTGGAACAGAGATTGGGTGTAAGGTAAAAGAAGATATTGCAAATGGTAAACTAATTTCTGATGATATTGTTTTAGCATTGGTGAAAAAAAAACTTGAATTGTTGCCCAAAAATGGCATACTATTTGATGGATTCCCTCGTACGCTTAAACAAGCTAAGGCGCTTGATTTAATGCTGTTGGATATTAAAAAAGAAATTGGGTGTGTTGTAGACTTTTCCGTTACTGAGGATGAGCTTTATAACCGCATAAAGGGGCGTTTTATGTGTATAAAATGTTCCAGACTGTATAACGATCCAAATTACATGCCGAAAGTTAAAGGTGTTTGTGATAAGTGTCAAAGTACAGAATTTAAAACAAGGCCTGATGATACAGCAGAAGTTTTATCAAAAAGGTTAGCTTGGTTTAAAGAATTAGTGACTCCGATTCGTGAGTATTATAAGCAAAAAAATCTGCTTAAAACACTTGATGCATCGCAGTCGATTTTACAAGTAAGAGAAGAAATGGTTTCTTTTCTTAGAATTTAATGGAGTAGAGTGTGGCACGTATTGCAGGTGTAAACATACCGACACAAAAAAAAGTATATATTGCTTTGCGTTATATTTATGGAATTGGTCCATGTATAGCTGATCAAATTTTAGCAAGCACAAAAATTGATGGACAAAAACGCGTTCATGATTTAAGTGAAGACGAAGTTTTAAAAATTCGCGAATACATTGATAGTAACTGTACTGTTGAAGGTGATGTTCGTCGTGAAATTTCTATGAACATTAAGCGTTTAACTGATATGAAGTCATATCGTGGGTTGCGTCATCGTCGTCGTTTGCCAGTTCGCGGACAAAGAACGCATACAAATGCAAGAACACGTAAAGGTAAAGCAGTTGCTATTGCCGGTAAAAAAATAGCTAAGTAAATTAGGGATTCATAAATGGCTCAAAAAACAGTAACGCGCGTTAAGAAAAGAGAACGTAAAAATGTTGTAACAGGTGTTGCACATATTAGTGCTACTTTTAACAACACTACAATTACAATTACAGATGAACCTGGAAATACAATTTCTTGGTCAACATCAGGCTGCGTCGGCTTTAAAGGGTCACGTAAGTCCACGCCATATGCAGCACAAATTGCAGCAGAAGATGCTGGTAAAAAAGCGATGGAACATGGTATGAAAAATTTATCTGTTCTTGTTAAAGGGCCTGGTGCAGGTCGTGAAACAGCTTTACGTGCTTTGCAATCTGTTGGTTTTGTAATTTCATCTATTCGCGATATTACGCCTATTCCACACAATGGATGTCGTCCACCAAAAAGACGTCGTGCGTAATTAATAATATTTTATTCTAATAGGAATTAAAAAGTGATCGAAAAAAATTGGCAAGAACTGATTAAATCAAATGCACTAACTGTTAAGTTTACAGATAATTCGCTTAACGTTGCAGATATTATTGCTGAACCATTAGAACGTGGTTTTGGAACAACTTTGGGCAATTCATTGCGTCGTGTTTTATTGTCATCTTTACAAGGTGCGGCAATAACATCTGTTAAAATTGAAGGTGTTTTACATGAATTCACAACTATTCCAGGTGTGATGGAAGATGTAACAGATGTTATATTGAATTTAAAAAATGTATCTTTGCGATTAAATTCTGAATTTTCAAAAAAAATTAAGCTTGTTGCAAAAAAAGGTGGTCGAGTAACGGCTGCTGATATCGTGCAAACTGCTGAAGTTGAAGTTCTAGACCCTGAAGCGTATATTTGCACGCTTGATGCTGGTAAAACTTTGGAAATGGAATTAACTGTTGAAAACGGAAAAGGCTACGTTCCTGCTGGAACGAATGTGTCTGAAGATAAACCTTTAGGCGTTATTCCAATAGATGCAATTTTTAGTCCAGTAAAACGTGTTTTGTTTAAAATTGAACCAACTCGAGTTGGTCAAAGAACAGACTATGATAGGTTGATTTTAAATGTAACAACAGATGGTTCTATTAAACCAGATGATGCTGTTGCTTTTGCTGCAAGAATTTTGCAAGATCAATTTCAACAGTTTGTAAACTTTACTGACCCAGCATCTATTCAAGAGCATGATACCAAACGTAGTCTTGGTTTTAATAAAAACTTACTTCGCAAAGTTGATGAACTTGAACTTTCAGTACGTTCTGCAAATTGTCTTAAAAATGAAAATATTTTCTATATTGGTGATTTGGTTCAAAAGTCAGAAAACGATATGCTTAAAACACCAAACTTTGGTCGCAAATCTTTGAATGAAATTAAGGAAATGCTTGTTCAAATGGGATTGTCATTTTCTATGACTGTAGATAGCTGGCCACCAGAAAACATAGATGAGCTTGCTCATAATATTGAAGAAAATTATAACTAAAAGGTTGAAAAATGCGTCATAAAATCTCAGGCAGAAAACTAAATAGAACCAGTTCACACAGACGTGCTTTATTTGCAAACTTAGCAAAAGCATTGATTGAAAACGAATCTATTCAAACAACTTTGCCAAAAGCAAAAGAACTTCGTCCCTATATTGAAAAAATGCTGACTAAAGCACGTTTAAATACTTTACATGTTCGTCGTCAACTAGTTTCTGCTTTAGGTAGCGAATTATTGGTAAAAAAGTTTATTGAAGAAATAGCGCCACGTTTTAAAGCAAGAAGTGGTGGTTACACGCGCATTGTAAAAGCAGGATTTCGCTATGGTGATAATGCACCTATGGCTGTTATTCAGTTTGTTGATTATACAGTTCCAGCCCTTCCTATGAATGAAGAACTTGAAGATTCAAAAGAAGAAGCTACAGCGTAAAGACTGTATTATAAATTCTAAAGCCCCTTTATAGGGGCTTTTTTTGTATCTTAAGGGATGAGGGTCAAATGTTTAATAACGCTTTTTTTATGAATATTGCCTATGAAAATGCGCTGCTTGCCTTGCATTCTGACGAGGTTCCTGTAGGTGCTGTGATTGTTAAAGATACTAAAATCATTGCGCGTGCTCACAATTTAGTAGAAAAAAATAAAAATGCTTTACACCATGCTGAAATTTTATGCATTCAGGAAGCTTGCAAAACATTAGGAGAAAAATATTTAATTGGATGCGATCTTTATGTAACACTCGAACCATGCATTATGTGTGCTGGCGCGATTGCACATGTAAAGTTTAGACGGGTGTACTTTGGTGCCTATGACCCTAAGCGGGGCAGTGTAGAACACGCACTGCAGGTCTTTAAGTATACGAACCATAAGCCAGAGGTATATGGTGGTATTTGTGAGAAAAAATGTAAAATTCTTTTGTGTGATTATTTTAAAACAAAGCGGGTGCTTTCTTGCTAATTAACAATTTGTTTACGTCTTGTTGGTATTCTATGTTATAAAGAGATATGCATAAAAAAATAAATATAATGATAGAAAATATTAGTAAAAAAATTCATCATCTTGGGAAAAAACGAATTTATATTGGTTTTGGGGCGATCCTTGCGGTTTTAGTATCTCTGTTTATTTTTAAATTGTTAGATCGGCCCACTAAGGCTTTGTGCCAATACATTTTAAGTGATGATAAAGTCCAGGATGCTGCGGGTAGTGAACGTGTCATAGCTGTTGAAGCTTTTCCTGCAGAACTTTCCCCAATGAGTAAGCGGATTACAACTGTAGGTCTTTTGCGCGCTAACAATTCTGTTGTGATTAAGTCAGAAATGTCAGGCGGGCAGGGGCGCATTAAAAAAATTAACTTTGAGCAAGGAACCCCTGTTGAGAAAGGTGATTCTTTAATTGAATTTGAAGATACAGATCTAAAAGCACGGTTGTCGCGCGCTAAGGCAGAACTACAAGTTAAAGAGCTAGATTTTAATCGTGTTGAACAGTTGCTAAAACAAAAAATTGAAAGTCAAAAGAAGTATGACGAGGTAAAGGGCGCTATGGGAATGGCCCAGGCACAGGTTGAAGAAGCCGAAGCTAATCTCTTAAAGGCACAAATTATTGCACCTTTTAAGGGGGTTGCTGGGATCATTGAATTTTCTGAAGGGGCGACCGTTCAAAATAATCAAGATTTATTAAAAATAGTTGATGAATCGTCAATGAAAGTGGAGTTTAAAATTCCTGAGCGCCACGTACATGATGTTGGTGTTGGTCAAATAATTGAACTGCGTGTGGATGCCTTTAAAGAACGCCTTTTTAAGGGTGTTGTTGAAGCTGTTGATTCAGCTATTGATACAGATACCCATAGTTTAAGCGTGCGTGGTGCAATACCCAACAAAGATTCCGAGTTAAAACAGGGTCTTTTCGTTAATTTAGATGTCATTACTGGTGAAAAGGGTGATGTTCTTCAAATTGAAGAAACTGCCATGCATGTTAAAAACGATCAAGAATTTGTCTACATCGTTGAAAAGGGCAAAGCCGTTCAACGCGGTGTTTTAACGGGGCATCGTGAAAATGGTAAAATTGAAATTAGAAGTGGTCTGCGACGTGGGCAATTGGTTGTAACCGCTGGAAATGTACAATCAGGCATGCGGGTTAAAATTACCAATGCACAACCTGCTGATTTAAAAAGTGAATCTCTTGCCGTTCCTGCCGAGAATGTAGAAAAAAAAGATTAAAACAGTTGATTAAAAGTAACGCTAAAAGAAATAGTTGAAACATGAAACTTTCTGAAATTTGTATTAAAAGACCTGTATTTTCCTGGGTTTTAACTTTTTTAATTACTGTTGTCGGTATAGTTGCCTTTACAAGGCTGCCCTTGCAGCAATTCCCAACAATTGCAGAACCCTACATTACGATAGAGGCTAATTATCAGGGTGCAGGTCCTGAGATTATGGAATCACAAGTTACCCGTAAAATTGAAGAGCATATGGCTGGTATAGAAGGGTTGGATTATATGCAATCCACCAGTAAAGATGCTAAGTCTGAAGTAACGCTTGCATTTAATGCTGGTGCAGATATTAACCTTGCTACTAATGAAGTAAGGGATCGTTTAACGCGTGTGTACCAAGATGCAAGTTGGCCAAAAGAAATGTTGCCACCAACGCTTAGAAAAACACGTGCCGATGATCGCCCTATTATGCAAATAGCGATGATATCTGATGACGTCCCTTTAGAAGATTTATATGATTATGCAGATAATGAAATTAAGAAAAACTTTGAGGCCGTTTCAGGTGTTGGAAACGTTGAAATAAGTGGATCTGGCCTATATATTATGCGTATTTATGTTGATCCAACCAAACTTGCTCAGTTTAAAGTAACAACGGATGAAGTTTTAAATGCTATTAGGCAACAAAATTTTGAAAAGCCCATTGGAAAACTCTCTTCACAAACACGTGAATTTTTGGTGACAGCAACGTTGATGTTAGAAAAACCAGAAGAGTTTGATAATATTATTATTTCTTCCAAAAATAACAATTTGGTTCGATTAAAGGATATAGGGTATTCAAAACTAGAAACAAACAATAGAGATACAAAAACCCATTTAAATGGTAAACCCGGCATTCGTATTTCAATTTTCAAACAATCTACAGCAAATCCAATGGAAATTTCTAGAGATGTACGTAAAGAATTGAAGCTTGTTGAGGAGCAAATGCCAAAAGACCGTTCAGCATTTGTTTTATCTGATCAGTCGGAGTATATAGAAAGGTCTATTAAAGAGGTTTATCGTACCATTGTTGAATCTTCTATTTTGGTTGTCTTGGTTGTTTTTTTATTCCTTCAATCATTTAGGGCATCGATTATTCCCCTTGTTACAATTCCTGTATCGTTAATTGGAACTTTTGCTGTGATGCAGCTTTTTGGTTATACCATTAATACGATGACGTTGATGGCTATTGTTTTGGCTATTGGATTAGTAGTTGATGATGCGATTGTGGTTTTGGAAAATATTTATCGTTATGTAGAAAAAGGAATGGAGCCTTTTGAAGCTGCTTATAAAGGGATTAAAGAAATTGCCTTCCCTGTGATAGCTATGACGTTAACCCTTGCTGCCGTCTATGCACCAGTGTCTTTTGCAAAGGGGCAAACAGGTAAGTTTTTGGGTGAATTTTCTATAACACTTGCTGTGTCAGTTATTATTTCAGGGTTCGTTGCTTTAACGTTGTCGCCAATGATGTGTGCGCGCTTGTTAAAATCACATAAAGATGAGGCTTCAACAGATTCACTTTGGGTTAAAAAGATACGTCAAAATATTCCCATTGAAAAATGGTTAAATAATATTGATATTTTTTATGAAAAAAAATTAAAATTAGCACTTAATAAACGTATTGTTGTTATTATGTCGGGTTTGGTCTTTGCTTTAGTTGGTGTTGGTGAGTGGTTTTTCTTACCTCAGATGAAAAGCCCGAATGAAGATAAAGCATATGTGGCTGTTCGCGGGCACGCGCCTTACTCATCTACACTGCAATTTACAGATAAATATGTGCGTAAAATTGACGCAATTGTGGCCGCAATTCCAGAAGTTAGCCAGAGAAGCTCCTCAATTACCAATCCATCATTTGACGTTATTATGAATTTAAAACCAGATTCTAAAAGATCCTCTGAAGATATTAAAAATTATTTATCAAAGGAACTTTCAGATGTTGCTGGTGTATATATTGAAAGTATATCTACAGGGTTTGAAGCTGGTGCGGGATCAACACGTGTTGAAGTTCTGATTAAGACCAATAAAGACTTAAAAGAACTGTTTAGTACAGCACAATCTGTTGCATCATGGTTTCGGAGTGAACCCTTATTTACTGGAAACATTCAGTGGACATTAAAAGAAGATCGCCTAGATTACGCTGTTAAAATAAATCGTGATAAAGCTATGACTTTAAAAATTGATCCACGTGCGATTGCTGAAACAGTAGAAACATTGGTTCGTGGTCAAAAAGCAAATATGTTTAAACGGGATAATCGTTTGTATGATGTGCGCGTTGAAGTTGAGGACCAAGATCGCCGTAAAAAGGAAGATATTTTAAGGCTTCTTATTCGCGCGGGTGCTGGTGTGAAAGAGGGCACCTTGCTTCCTTTGGCAGAGCTTATAACGATTGAAAACAGACCAGGTGTTCCAGAAATTATGCGCTATAACAGGCAGCGTTCAGCAATTTTATACGTTGAGATGTCTAAAGGTTCAAGTTTAATGGATGGCGTTGAACGTATTAAAACAATTTTAAATGAAAACTTAGGTGCTGATACATCATATGATTTTGCGGGTGAGACAAGAAAATTTATGAAAGAACGTGATATTATGACGTTTATTTTTTCTTTATCGCTTGTGTTTATTTATTTGGTCTTGGCAGCTCAGTTTGAAAGCTGGCGTGATCCATTTATTATTATGCTCTCTGTACCATTATCTTTAGCGGGTGCCATCATTACCCTTGTGTTGATTAAGGATGGTTCCATTAATATGTATTCAAATATTGGTTTAATTACCCTTGTTGGGTTGATTACAAAGCATGGTATTTTAATGGTTCAGTTTGCTAATGAACTTCAGGCTGAAGAAGGTATGAATGTGAAAGATGCAATCTTAAAAGCTTGTGTCATTCGTTTGCGTCCTATTTTGATGACAACAGCTGCCATGGTTTTAGGTGCTTTGCCACTCGCTTTGGCGACCGGACCTGGTTCTGAAACACGACGCCAAATTGGCTGGGTGATCGTTGGTGGAATGAGCATGGGAACAGTCTTTACGCTGTTTGTTTTGCCTGCCATTTATTCAATTATGGGTGTTTATAAGCCAAAGCGGGGGGTAAATGCTGTATGAAAAAGACGGCTGGAAGGTTCAGGTTGATGTTGATAAAACACAACGAGAGTATAAAAGATTAAACTCTATAGGCCATCCCAAGTATTGTGAGTGCGTTGATTGTGATCACATAAATCACCTTTTAAAAGCTGATTTACTTCCAACCCATATTAAAAATATTGCAGTAGAACTTGGCATTAATTTTATGTTTCCGGGTGAATTTTATCTTGTACAGGCTCCTCATGTATATCATGGTTTTTTTTCTTTCTATGGAAAAATTATCTGTGATAAAAATGAGCGTTCCACTTTTTACTGGTTTGAAAATACCCCGCAACTGGGTATTATTGGTTTTGGTGATACGATGGATTCCAGTGCACATAGCACATGTCAGCTTGGTGTTGCGATTGATATTGATGCTCCTGATCGACGTTGTTTTGTATAAAGTTAATTTTACAAACCAAAAGTATAATTATTTACTGTTTAAGTGTCGGTGCTCATGTGTTTTTTTACAATACTCTTGACTTTATTGGCGGTAAAATAGTATTTCTATAGTATAAGATTATCTGCGCCAAAAATATATTTTTGCGTGGTTATTTTGTTGTTAACCACCCTGCTTAATGAAAAGTTCGGGTATTTTAAATGAGGATAGACAATGTCTAAAGAAGTTGGTGCAGAAGTAAAAGCACCGGAATTTACTGGATGGCGTGCAACGCTGTGGCCAATTCATTCATATGAAATGAAGAAGTTCATTCCACTTGCAATAATTATGTTTACATTTTTATTCAATTATACAATTTTACGTGATACAAAAGATACTTTGGTTGTTAACTCTGCTGGTGCAGGTGCCATTACGTTTTTAAAAACATATTGTGTTACACCAATGGCTATTTTATTTGTTATCTTTTATGCAAAATTAACGAATTGTTTAAGCCGTGAACAAGTTTTTTATGCAACAATTACCCCATTTTTAGTCTTTTTTGGACTATTTGGTTTTGTCATGTATCCAAATTTAGCTATGTTACATCCATCTGCAGAATCAGTTGCAGCAATGCATGCAGCAGCCCCAGCGTTAAGTGGGTTTATTGATATTTATGCTTATTGGGTTTTTTCACTTTTCTACATTATGTCAGAAATTTGGGGAAGCGCCATGATTGCGTTGGTATTTTGGCAGTTTGCAAACTTTACTGTTCGCTTGCGTGAATCAAAACGTTTTTATGGTTTATTTGCTGTAATTGGTAATGCTGCACTTTTAATATCGGGTCCAACTGTTCATTTTTGTTCAACTGGTATTGCTGAATATGTGCCAGCTGGTGTTAATCCATGGCAATTTAGTTTGTACTTATTAATGGGTGCTGTGGTTGTAATGGGTTTTGTTGGCGTGTACACATATCGTTGGATGCAAACAAATGTATTGAATGATAAGCTTTATTTTGATCCTGAAGAGACGAAAGCCCCTAAAAAGAAAAAAGAAAAGCTTGGTCTTGCTGAAAGTTTCAAGATGATTTTGAAATCTAAAGAGCTTATGCTAATTGCGACGTTAATTATGGCTTATGGTGTAACAATTAACTTGATGGAAGTGCAGTGGAAGCATCAATTAGGTGTTTATTGTAAGGAAGCTATTGGCGATGTAGAAAATGCAAAAGACTTAGTTAAAGCTTTGTATAACTCTAAAATGGGTCTTTTTTCTACAGTAAATGGCTTGTTTGCTATTATGTTTGGTCTGTTTATTGGTTCACAAATTTTGCGTAAAACAAGCTGGAGCTTTGCTGCAATGATTACCCCGCTTACAATTTTAGCTGGTGGTGCACTGTTCTTTATGTTTGTGATTTCACAAGGTGTGATGGCACCAGTGTTGCATATGCTTAATACGAATGCTTCAACAGCAGCTGCTGTTCTAGGTTTCTTTATTGTTGTGATTGCAAAATCTGTGAAATACACATTGTTTGATCCAACAAAAGAAATGGCGTATATTCCGTTGTCTGATGAAGAAAAGACAAAGGGTAAAGCTGCTGTTGATGTGATCGGTGGTCGTGCTGGTAAAGCCGGTGGTGCTGCAGTTCAAACATTCTTATTGATGGCATTTGCGACAAAAGATGTTGTTGCAATTGCACCAATTGCTTTTGGAACATTCTTAGTTGTTGCTGTTGCTTGGGTATATGCTGTTAAAGCATTATCAGGTCGTGTTGCTGCAGCTACTGAAAAACGTGCAGCGGAAGCAAAATCTGCTTAACATAGCGTTATAATTTAACGTATTATATAAGGGGGCTTAACGCTCCCTTTTTTATTAATTTTTACTTCAAGTGGTTTCAATGATTTGGCTTTATGGAAAACATGCGTGTTATGCCGCGCTTAAGAACAAGAACAGACAAATACACAGAATTGTCGTTGCTCAAAAAAATGAACATGATGTCGTCTCTAAACTTGTGAAAAAAAGTGCCCGTATTGATATGATGGGTAAAAAAGATCTAGATAACCTAGTTGGGCGCGATGCAGTGCATCAAGGAATAGCGGTTCAAGTAAGCCCTTTAGGGTATGAAGATATTACTTATTTAAAAAATATGAAGGAAGAAAATCAAATTGTTGTGGTGTTAGACCAAGTAACGGATCCACACAATGTGGGTGCAATTTTGCGTTCATGCGCAGCCTTTGGTGTTAAAGCTTTAATTGAACAAGAACGTCATTCGCCAAGGGAAACAGCTGCCCTTGCAAAAACATCTAGCGGTGCTTTAGAAATTATCCCCCGTATTCATGTGGGTAACTTAAGCCAAAGTATGAAGGATTTACAAGATATGGGTTTTTGGACCGTTGGTTTTTCTGAAGAAGCAAAAGAGTATCTTCATAAAGCAGATCTTAAGGGTAAAATTGCCATTATTATGGGCAGTGAAGGTGATGGTTTGCGTCGTTTAACAGAAGAAAAATGTGATTTTCACTTAAAATTACCAACGGCAAATTTTTCAACTTTGAATGTGTCAACAGCAACGTCTGTTGCGCTATATCAGACTTTTATTACGCAAAATAATTAGGAATTTTCAAGATGAAGCCAAAAATTGGTGTGACCATTGATAGTTTTAATCCTGAACTGAATAAGCGCGGGGCTGATTATTCTGCTTATTACTGGTATGCAATGCGCAGCCATATTATAAATGCTGTTGTTAAATTTGGGGGCATCCCTGTTTTACTATCTCATCACATAGAAATTGTTGATAATTATGCTGATATGTTGGATGGTCTTGTTATATCTGGTGGTGGGTTAGATGTGCCCCCAGAATATTATGGTGAACAGCCACATAAAAATTTTAGGCCGAATATAATACGATCTACCTTTGAAAAAGCTATAGCAGAACAATTTATCACAAATAAAAAGCCACTTCTTGGTATTTGTGGTGGTATGCAGCTTTTAGTTGCGCTATATGACGGAAAATTGTACCAGTCTTTAAATGAAGAAAACTGTTTTGATGAGCATGATCAAAAGCCACCTTACGATAATGCTTCTCATACAGTTGATTATAAATTGGATACAAAGCTATGGTCCTTAATAGGGAAACCTAGGGGTTCTGTTGGTGTTAATACGGTTCATAAGCAAGGCGTTAAAGATGCTGGGCGCCTCGTCATCAATGCAATATCAACAAATGATAATCTAATCGAAGGTATTGAAGACCCAAATCACCCATTTTGTATAGGTGTTCAGTGGCACCCTGAATTTTTGTGTTCAGAATATGATGCGCAAATTTTTAGACAATTAATAAAACATGCACAGAGATAAGCTTTTCTCATAACATTTATGTTAAACGTCTCTATAATACAGTGTTTTTTTACAAAATTTTCAATTTTTTTTATATATTATTTCAATTTTAACTAAGTGTTAACTTTCTTTTGATAGCCTGAAATCAAGAGAAAACTATGAACGCAATTGCGTAAAAGGTTGAATTATGAAAATATATTATATAGTAGCGACTGTATTATTTTATGGAATCGTGACACAAACTGAAGCTGGAGTTATGGCGACACAACCTATGCAATTAAGTTTGGCAAAGTCTCTCCCTAATATTCCTGGTGCTAAGACTGATGGTGCTACTCAGTCACCTGATGTGCAACCTTCGCAATTTTCTGGAATGCCAGCGCCAATGACCGGTGGCATGTCCGTTACTCAGGCCCCTGCTGCGCAACCTTCCCAACTTTCTGGAATGCCAGCGCCAATGTCTGGTGGCATGTTCGTTACTCAGGCCCCTGCTGCGCAACCTTCCCAACTTTCTGGAATGCCAGCGCCAATGCCCGGTGCAATGCCTGTTACACCACCTGCAATGCAAGGTTCTATTCAACCATCTTCAAATACAGCACTGGAAGATTTTTTGCCATCAATCATTGTAAAGGGTGTGATTGCTCATGCTTCTCTAGAAGAAGCGCAAAAGGCTTTAGATGATTCATCAGCCTTTGTTTTAAATGATGGGCAACGTGTTGGTTGTTTTGGGGCTATAAATAGCGTGCCTAGAACTGGTTTTGTAAGGCCAGCAGCAAATGGTCAACCTGCACAATGTATGACTTTTGATCCCAATACCGGTAAAATAACACCTGTTAGTATTTTTAAGGTTCCGTTGTCTAATGTACCATTTGAATGGCGTGCTGGTAGCGCTATTAATCCAGATGAATGGGTAACTGGAACAAAAGGTATACCAACTGCAGATTATGCGAACCCTGTAACTGGGGTGTGCGCGCAAAAAGATCCTCAATCCAATAATCCAATTTTATTAGGGGCAGCTGTTCGCAGGCAAGGTGCACAACATGTGTGTGTACTGCCGAACGGTATGTACCCTTTAAATCATCTTCAAGTCCTTGTTTTGGCAAAATAGTCGGTGGGAGCCAGTATTATGAAAAATTATAAAATGATAAAAAATACAGTTTTAACTATTTGCACACTTTTTGGTGCCATAGGAAGCTCCCTATATGCTGGCGATGCACCTAACCCATGGTTTGGAAAGAAGTATAGTCAAGATTTAGAATTTGTCGCCCTAGGTGGTGAAAATGGTCGTACTATTTTGACAACA
>PFNE01000007.1:23568-23975 GCA_002791835.1 Alphaproteobacteria bacterium CG_4_10_14_0_8_um_filter_37_21
ATTTTGACAACACCAGAAGGTAAGCAAATTTGTGTTGCACATTATGCACCGCAAAATGTTGTACGTTTTGGTTTTGTTGAAGGAACAAATTGTAGAATTGGTGCATGGGGACCGCAAGCGATCTCATTAAATTCAGACAACGCAAAACTTGTTCATGTTAAAAAACCAGGCAAGTGGATGGTTATTAACGAAGCAGAACAAAAACGTCTTATTAATCCAGAAACAATGTTATTGACAAATGAGTCAAGTCCTTCGTTTAATCCAGGGGGCCCAACTGGTAACTATTGGTTCCGTGACAATGTAACATGGTTTTCAAAATTGGAAAATGGTCAATGGAAAGAGGCTGATAGTCGTGATAAAAACCAAATTCAGGTTTATGTAACAGATATCGTTGATGGTGTGACACC